>NZ_PCZF01000029.1:0-21918 GCF_002554115.1 Lactobacillus sp. UMNPBX4 | reverse complement strand
GAATTTAAGCAAATATTGGAACAGAAGATGGTCAAAAGACCAATTTTCTTTGTTCAAAAATAAAAATAGACAGAAAAAGACGGTCAAGCAACTCAAATTAAGAGTTGGATTGATCGTCTTTCAGTATCTAAGGGTTAGTTTTTTCCCAGACACCTTTAATTTATTTAGAAAAATTATTATTGTATCCGTTTGAACTGATTAGGAATCGATAATTTTTTACGATATTTTGCTACTGTTCGTCTAGAAATATCTATTTTTTGCGTTTTAAGTTTATTGACTATTTTTTGATCTGATAAAGGGTGTGTTTTATCTTCTGATTCTATGATTTCACTAATAGAATTTAATATACTTCCTTGCGACAAATTGTTTACTGATCGTGAACTAAAAAGTCTTGAAAGCGGAAAAACACCAAATTCACATTGAAAATATTTATCTTTAGTTGTTCTACTTATTGTAGAAATATTAAACTTTGTTTCATTTGCAACTTCTTGCTTTGTTAAAGTATTCAATTTTTTACCATTAGTTTTAAAAAATTGAGCTTGTTTTTTAGCAATTACGTTAGAAATTAATAATAAAGTTTCTTCTCGTCTATGATAGCTTCTTTCTAAGGATTTGGCTTTATGACGCTGTGACGAGATAAATTTTGCCATTTCTGAGTCATTGGTACTCATTTGAGGAGCATCAAATTCAAATTCAAGCTGATTTTCATTAATTAAACTAACTTGAATCTGGTTACTATTTGTTAATGAGATATATACTTCTGGAATTATAAAGGCAGAAGGTTCATTATCATCTAAATCAATAGAAGGCTTTAACTTTTGAATGAAACTTAATATATGTTTTAATTCAATATTTGAAATATGAGTATTTTTCGTGATTCGTTGGAAATTTCTGTTAGCAATATCTTCAAGATAATTGTTAATAACAAATAAAGTATGAGCTGGAACATTATTAGCATCTTCAATCTGAAGTGTTAAAAACTCTTTTACATTTCTAGCACCGATTCCAGCAGGCCCATTCTTCTGAATATCTTTTAGAGCTATATTTAATAAAGATGGAGGATATTGATTTTGTTCTAATAGTTGCTTGTAATCTGATATAAACCCATGCTCGTTAAGATTCTGGATAAGATAAATAATTGCATCTAGTAAAAGCGGATTTTTTATTTGAAGACTAAACTCGTTAATTAATTTTGTTTTATTTAAATTATTTGATGATTGATTTGGAATCCAATCTAATGTTTGTTCATTGTTAAATTCTTTATTTTTGACGGTTAGATAAGGAATTTCATCGGATGCTTTACTTAATTGGGAAACTAAATTGCCAAAGGATGTGCTTAAGATGCTTAAATCTTTGATCTGATTTTCGTTTATACTTTGTTTCTGAGTAATAGAGATTCTCTGTTTTTGTTTAGCCATAAGTCTCACCTACTTCTATAATAATTATAGGCACTAATTTTAAAATGCAGTGTTTAATTTGCTTAGATAGTGTTTAAAAAGGATACATTTATGGCTGCTATTGATAATTTATATGAAGTACTAAAATCAAATGTTGATCAAGAATTAAATACGGAGGAAATTGCCCGAAAAGTCGGCTTAAGTAGAAGTGTAGTAAGCGGATACTTGGCTCAACTCTATAAAAAGAATTTAGTTACTAAAACTACAGGAAGACCTGTATATTGGAAAGCATTAAAGCCAAGAACACCTTTTTCAGATTTGATTGGTTATGATGATAGTTTGAAATTAAATATCGAAAAAGCGATGCAATCCATTGTATATCCTCCCAATGGCTTTCCCGTTATTATTACGGGTCCAAGTGGTGTAGGGAAGAGCTTCTTAGCTAAGAAAATTTATGAAGAAGCAGTTTTTTTAGGAAAGATAGATAAAGATAGCCCTTTTGTTACTCTCAACACAGCTGATTATGCAAACAATACGGATTTATTGTCGTCTGTATTGTTTGGCTATAAAAAAGGGGCCTTTACTGGAGCCGAAAAGGATATGCCTGGGTTATTAGATAAGGCAAATAATGGCTATCTATTCTTAGATGAAGTTCATCGCCTTTCTAAAACGAATCAAGAAAAACTTTTTTCAGTTTTTGATAATGGTACATTTTATCCACTAGGTGAAGTGAATAAACCACATCACGTTAATATTAGATTGATTTTTGCCACGACAGAAGATATTTCAAATTACTTATTGAAAACTTTTTTACGTCGTATTCCAATGAGAATTGAACTTTCTAGTTATAAAGAGCGTCCATTATATGAACGAATTCAGATTGTACTACATTGTCTTCAAACGGAAGCTCAAAAATCAAATGTTACTTATCTGATTAGTCCAAATAAAATAAGTGAAATTGCTAATCAGGATTATCCTGGAAATATTGGTCAAGTTGCTAATAATATTAAAATGCTTTGTTCTAAGGGATTTACAGAAAATGAAAATAAAAAGGAAATACCGCTAGAAAAATATTTATCAATTGAAAAAGCAATTAAAGTAGATAAAAATTTTGGTATTAATAATTTTAATATTATTAGTGCAAGTGTTTTTGATGAATTAGAACATGCACAGGATAAATTGATTGAAGCTTTGAAGCAAGGAAAAACAATAGATGATTGTCAATTAATTGATTTCAATTACTTGCGAAAAATTAAGGATTTCTCTGATTCTGCAGTAAATAAGGTCTTGGTTCCGCATTTGAAAAATACTATAAATAAGACACTTAAAGAAACCTATGGTGTTAATTTAAGTCTTAATGAAAATATTATTTTTCAATTAAGTTTTGCTTTTAGTTTAGGTAAATTTCAAACAAAACCATTTAAGAATACTGATAAGTTCTTACGCTTAATCAAACACAAATATCCTCGTTCTTTTTATTTGTATACTAAGTTCTTAGAGAAGATAACTCCTAAGCCAACTGATAGTGACTATCTTTGGTTTTTTATAATGTTTGCAAACGTAGCTAAAAAAATTGAAGAAGTAGAATATTCGTGTATCTTATTAGCTCATGGAACATCAACTGCAAATAGTATTCAAAAAGTTGTCAATAATTTAGTTAATAATTATATCTTTGAAGCCTTCGATATGCCAATTGATGCATCAGTTAATGATATCAACAAAAAAGTTAAGGAATATTTGGAGAAACAAAATGCTCATGATAAGGGCATTCTATTGATCTTTGATATGGGTTCTCTTAATCAGATGTTCACTAAGATAAAGAAATCTTCAAACAAACAGTTATTGGTTATTAACAATTTAACGACATCTATTGCTTTAGATATTGCAATGCGAGTGGAAAGAAAAGAGCAATTTAATGAAATAGCAGAAAAAGCTGAAAAATATGGACGATATATGGGGGTTCAATATTATGAAGGGCTATCTAATAAACGCAATATAATCGTTTCTTGCCTATCAGGTATTGGCTTATCAAGTGCAATTAAAAAAATTATTCAAACTACATTGTCGACTAATAGGCAAATTATTACTATGAATTATCGAAAACTGAGAACAATAGTTGATAATAATAATGAGTCCTTCTTTAAAAATACTGATTTAATAGTTACAACAACAAATTTTAAAACAAAATTGTCGTTGCCAATTATCAATATTTATAATGTTTTAGATAAAGTTGGTTTTAATCAATTAAAATCTGATTTACTTGAAATGGGGGAAGATTCAAAAAATGTTGATAATCTGATGGAAAAGTTTTTGGAATTCTTAACTATTGAAGGCATTAAAGGAAGACTCCAATTTTTGAATCCAAATATTGTTATTAATGAAGTACAAAGTGTAGTACAAAAATATCAAGATTACTACAACGTTGGATTCTCAGGTAAATTAAAACTGAATTTATATATGCACTTATCATTAATGATCGAAAGAGTTTTATTAAATCAGGGTCAGGGACAAAGAACAGATTTTAAGATCAATGATAAACAAAGAGAGTTTTATTCAGTTTCTAAAACCATTTTTAAACCAATTGAAATGAAATATAATATAGACATTACCGAATTTGAAATTTCATTGTTATATGAATTATTAGCAGATTTTATTTAAATAAGAGACTCTTTTAGTGTTTAACAAAAAGTTAAACACTATTTTTTTGTTTCAAATAAATATTGGTATATGGGGATTGGCACACTTTTTGCTTATATATGTGTGAAAGTTGAAAAAACTTGAAGGGAGCAAAAAATGATTGTCTTAAAACATGCTCATATTTATACGGGCGAGAATGAATTTAAAGACGGTTTCATTAGGTTTGATAACAGAATAAAAGATATTGGACCGATGGATGAATTTACACCAGAAATTGATGATGACATTAAAGATATAGCTGGAGCAATAATTGTTCCAGGATTTATCGATGTTCACTGTCATGGTGGCTATAACTATGATGTATGGAATGCTAAACCTCAAGAAATTATTAAATTGGCAAATTTATTAGCAAGTAATGAAGGTGTTACTTCTTGGTTTCCAACAACGATCACACAGAGTTCTAAAAATATTGAACAAGCGATGGTTAATATTAGAAAAGCCCATGACAAAACAAAAATCATTCAAGGAATTCACTTGGAAGGGCCATATATTTCAAGAAAATTTAAAGGAGCTCAACCGGAGCAATACATTAGAGATCCAGATATTAATGAATTTAAGCGTTGGATTGATGCATCGGGTAAATTAGTAAAACTAATTACCATTGCTCCAGAGCTTTCAGGTGCGAGAGAATTTGAAGATTTTTGTATTTTGAATAATATTGTTCCTTCCGGTGGTCATAGTGATGCAACACGTGAAGAAATGAAAAAATCACATGTTGCTCATATTACCCATTTATACAATGCACAACGAGGAATGAGACACAGAGAACCTGGAGTTGCCGGACATGCATTGCTTGAAGAAAATATTAATACGGAAATAATTGCTGATGGATTTCATGTATGGCCAGATATGATTAAGTTGGCTTATGAACTAAAGGGGCCGCATCATATGGAATTAGTTACTGATGCTATGAGGGCAAAAGGAATGCCTGAAGGAAAATATGATTTAGGTGGACAAACAGTAACTGTTCAAAATGGTCAAGCAAGAATTCCTGCCGGAAATCTTGCAGGATCTGTTTTGAAATTTAACCAAGCTTTTATTAACATCATTAAATTTACTGGATGTTCAGTTAATGATGCAGTTCAGATGGCTTCAGTAAACCAAGCACAAGAATTTGGGCTGGAATCTAAAGGAACACTTGAAATTGGTAAAGATGCAGATATGAATATTCTCGATGGTCAATTGAATCTACTTAATACTTATTCATATGGTCAAAAAATGAAGAAATAAAGAGAAAGTGAGACTATGAAAAAATATTTGATTGCTAGTCATGGAAAATTGGCAGATGGTTTAAAGAGTTCTATTAAGATTTTAACTGGAAAAACAAATATTCAAACTATCGATGCCTACCTAGATGGCTCAGACAACAAAAGCAACCTAGATGAAAATTTAGATAAGTTTTTGGATAGTCTGAACAACGATGATTATGGAATCATTTTTACAGACCTATTAGGTGGAAGTGTAAATCGTGAAGTGATGATGAAAGTAAATGGTGAGTCTAATGTAGTAGTTATCACTTCGGTAAATCTACCAACAGTTATGTCAGTAATTCTTGATACAGAAGAACCAACTGAGGAACATTTTCAAAAACTAATTGATCAATCTCAAGTTCAAATTTCAAAGATGCCTAAGAAAGAAAATGTAATTAGTGATGATGATTTCTTATCATAGCTAAATGTCAAAGGAGGAAAATACAATGATTAAGATGTTGAGAGTTGACGAAAGATTAATTCACGGGCAAGTAGCTGTTGTCTGGTCAAAGGCATTAAGTATAACTCATATCATTGTTGCAAATGATGATGTTGTTAATAATGACTTGCAGGTCACTTCGATGAAAATGGCTGTACCAGATAACATTAAATTTATTGCTAGAAGTGTAAAAGACAGTATCAAAATTTTGAATAATCCTAAAGCTCAAGCTCTGTCAATGATGGTTGTTGTTCGTAACTTTAAAGATGCCGAAGAAATTGCTAAAAATGTTTTAGGAATTGAACAAATTAATGTAGGCAATTATGGCTTGCTGCCAGTTAACCAACATGGCAAACCACAAAAAAAGATTGATGCAACTGTAGAAGTTGATGAAGATGATATGAAGTATATCAAGGAGATTGCTCAATTAGATATTCCATTTGATTCACAATTAACACCTGATTCTCCAAAGAAGAACTTTAAGAAAATCTATGAATAACAGAATGGAGATGTAAGTAATTATGTTAGAAAAAGCGTTGATAGTAGCGATTGCATACTACTTAATTTATTACATTAATCAAAGTATTGGTTTGTGGCAGTTTAATAGACCAATTATCGTTGGACCAATTATAGGATTACTCTTAGGTGATTTGAGAACGGGAATTATTCTTGGTGGTACATTTGAATCGGTATTCTTAGGTGTTATTGCTGTTGGTGGTGCTATTCCTGCTGATGCTTTGGTTGGATCTACAATCGGTACAGCCACAGCTATTTTAACGGGAGCTTCAAATGCAAAAGCTTTGGCGATTGCTGTTCCTGTTGCTGCATTAGCCATTATTACTTTGCAGATTACTTATAGCTATATGGCTTTGTTCCTTCCAAAACTTGATAATTATGCTAAGAAAGGCGACGAAAAAGGTATCACCAGATGGCATATCGGCATGGGTTTTATGACCCCTGCATTAAACACAATTGCTATTTTCTTTGCACTTTACCTTGGTACAGATGCAATTAAGGAATTCTTAGCTGTATTGCCTAAATTTGTTTCTCAAGGATTCATTGCCGCGGGGAAGATGCTACCAGCTGTAGGTTTTGCGATGCTTCTTAATATGTTATTTAAGAAGAAGTACTTTATTTGGTTCTTTGTTGGCTTTGCATTAGTTGTTTACTTGAAATTACCAAACTTAGCTGTTGCTCTGTTTGCCACCGCCATTGCATTTTTGATGTATGATGTTGCTTCAAAATCAATTAGCAAAAATGTTGAAGATACAAGTCAAAGTGGTAAAACATCAAAATCAGAGTCTAAAGAGCAAGAAGAGGAGGACTTCTTATCATGAGTGAGAATGAAACATTAGTTAAGAAAAATAAAAAGTCTGCATTATCACAAGACGACAAGCATATGCTGAAGAGCATGTTCTGGAGATCATGGTTACTCTTTAGTTCATTCACAATGGTTAAAATGCAGGGTTATGGATTTGAATGGTCAATGTTTCCTGCAATCAATAGATTCTATAAGGGTCGTAAAGAAGAACGAAGAAAAGCTATTGTAAGACACTCAAGTTTCTTTAATTGTACTTATGAAACAGCTCCATTTATTATGGGATTATCTGCAGCTATGGAAAAAGAAAACGCAAATAATCCAGACTTTGACCCTGAATCTATTAATGCTTTGAAAGCTTCTCTGATGGGTCCACTTTCAGGAATTGGTGACTCTATTTTCTGGGGAACTTTAAGATTAATTGCTGCTGGTATTGCGATTCCACTTGCAATGCAAGGAAATATTTTAGCCCCATTCCTGTTTCTTTTAATTTATGAAGTTCCATCTATTATTACACGTTGGCAGATGTTAAAGATTGGTTATACTTCAGGCGAAAAATTTATTACTAAATCATCAAAATCAGGTTTAATTAGTAAGATTACAGATTTAGCTACTGTTATCGGGATGATGATGATTGGCGCAATGACGGCAAGTTCTGTAACAATCAGTACTCCTCTCAAATGGGCTATGAAAGGTGCAACTTTGAATGTACAAAAGATCTTGGATGGCATTATGCCAGGTCTTCTTCCCTTAGTTGTAACCTTAGTTGTATTTGCCTTGATTAGAAAGAGAGTAAAGGCTATTTGGTTGCTGTTTGGTGTAATCGCTGTAGGTATTTTAGGTGCATTGATTGGTATCTTTTAAAGAGAGGAAGAGTGTGTAACATATGACGAAGAAGGTAATAATTAATGCTGACGATTTTGGCATGTCAGAAGCTTATAATTATGGTGTAATAAAAGCTTTAAGAGATGGTGTTGCATCTTCAACAACAATTATGATTAATCAGCCAGCTGCTGAACATGCGGTGTCATTGCTTAAAGAAGTGCCAGGAACTTATGTGGGTTTGCATGTTAATTTAACTACAGGAAGTCCTGTTTCAGATCCTGATAAAATTCCATCATTAGTCAAGCCAAATGGTGAATATATTGGTTCAAAAGACTTCAAGACGCATAAGAAACAATTTGTTTATAAAGACTGCTACATTGAGACTAAAGCACAAGTTGAAAGATTTAGAGAGTTATTTGGATATTACCCAACTCATATTGAACCTCACTCAGCAATGGATGATCAATCGAATAAAGCATTGATTGATGTCGCAAAAGAATACGATCTTCACTATGACGTGGAATATAAAGGAGAATTTGTTCAACCTTCAGCTGATAAATATCTTCAAGTTGAAGAAAAATTGACACCGAAAGTTGGCGAAATTATTAATAGAGGTGCAAGACCTGAAGACTTTTTCAACGATAGTTATGATTTGTTGAAAGACCAAGATGACGGTTTAGTAACTGCTTTACACTTCCACCCAGGCTTTGTAGACGCTTATGTTCTTGACCATTCGACTTTAACTTTACCAAGAACTCGTGATTTACAATGTTTGTGTTCTGAAAGTTTGAAAGGCTGGTTGAAAGATCATAATTTTGAAACCATTAATTATGGTGATTTAAAGAAATAAAGCTTAAAAATATATTCCTTCCCCCCTCTCTTTATGAACGAAATTTGAATAATAAGTAACTTAAATAAATAGTGTGTTTTGAACTGAAACCTAAAAATGATATAGTTTACAACACAGGATTAATAGAGGCTTAATTTCGATATTCTTGCGGAGTTAAGCCTTTTAATCTGCTCTCTTTATCAATTAGTTTTGGCCGAATATATCAAGGCTAATAAGGATACTCTTGATGAAATACAAGCGAAAATTAAAGATACGGTATTACGCAACGCTATTGTGTGGAGTAATACTTCACCTCAAGATGTACCAAATGCTATGAAGCTGAATAACTTCACGCTGCATCCCATAGTAATGCTGCCAGATCTGTAGGACGCTGGCGGCGAAAATTATGTATAATAGGATATAAGGAATCAGCGCTAATGACGTTGGTCAACAAGGCTTCGAGCTAAGTTGATTCAGGTTTTAAGCATCATGCACTTATGTGTGTGATGCTTTTCTCATTTTTATAGGAAGTTAGAGCAAGAGAGGATAGTAAAGATTGAGCGCCAATGAAAAATTCTAGCCTTGTTGATGTGAGGCTAGAATTTTTATGTTGGTATGTGATGTGGGGATAACTAAATTGTACTTCAGGGTTGTAATGCGAGGATTGAATATGATTAATGCTAATTTCCCAGGATTTTACAACTCAAACCATACGGCTGACAGATTTTCTGCCAGCCGTATTTCTTTTATGCATGACTTTCCAGAAACGCGAGGATCTCAGCTTTGGTTCGGGTACTTTTATCAATAGCTTTTAGTAATTCCTCCTGCTCCCGGTGCTTCTTGAGTTCATAGAGAGCATCAAGCTTCCGTGACGCTTTATCGCAGCGCTCTTTAAGGCGCTGGAGTTGTTCTTCTGTTTGGGAGATCTCGGCTTCAATTGTCTTAATACTCTTCGTTCTCGGCATCTTCGTCATCGTCTTTCTGTTCTTCTGGCATTGCGGCGTTCTGAATGTCTTTTCCAATCAGTCTTGCCTGCGCCTTGATCCATTCTTCGTCCAGTCCAAAGGCGCCTAGTATTACTTTCTGGGTAGCCGTGACTGCGTGATCGAGCTTATAGTTGCCATTCGGCTGGCGTATCAGCTCAATCTTTTCGAGCTCTTTCAATGCCGAAGGTACGCTCAGGTAGTTAGGCTTGCCCGGCATTTCGGCTTTGCGCTTTCTCAAAAGCGTGTAGATTCTTGCACGGATTATCAAAGCGATGAATTGAATGAAGATCTTGGCTTCGGCTGCTTGACTGCTTGCGACTCTGAATGAGCGATTGCCAAGGAAGGTCTTATCACTGCCAAACAGCTTCTCTGAGATATCGCGGCTCTTGTAAAGGTTCAAGGCTTCAGAGGCTGTCATCTTTTCGGAGGTCACGATCGCGAAATAGCCGCACAGCTGCAGCTCTCGCTCGATTACATCTTCCCGTTCCTTGTAGCCATAGAACTTGTCTTTGTGGTAGGTGAGCTTGAAGTAGTGCTCGTATCGCTTTGGAAGCTTGTATTCTCTGCCTTTTATCTTGTCCATCTCGGCTTCCATTCTGTCCAGATCAGCTTCCAGTCTAGCCCGCTCGCTAGCCTGCTTCTTGGCCTTGTAGTAGATGTGGAAATAGCGGTCAGTGTCGTCATCCGCGTACAGCTTGGCTTTAACCGTCATGCCATAAGTCCGGTAAGCCTTGATGGAGCAGGCTCTCTTTGATTCGAATTCGCCCATGTGCTCCATGATCAAGCCGTGTACAAAGGAGGCCCTGCCTTTAACCATCATCACGAAATCATAGTCGCACGAGTCCATGAATTGGATGTTAGCCTTACTGAAGTATCCACGATCAAGGATGAAACCTATCTTCTTATAGCCGTAGCCGCGAATCTTCTCCAGCATGTATTTCAGCTGCGAGACATCCACGATACTGCCCGGGTAGCTCTCGTAAAGCAGGGGCTTCTCATTGGTCATATCGTAAGCAATCGAGTAGTTAATGATTGGCGCGCCAACGTCATTCTTAGGGTGACCGTATTCCGCCATCTCAATATCTCCAGCCTTGCAGTTCTTGTTGGTGGAGTCATAGGAAACGTAGATTTTCTCGTTCTTGTCGTGGGTGGCGTTCCAGCTGTTCAAGAAGTCGACCCTGTCATTGTCATCGATCTCGCGAATGAAGCGCGAGATTGTAGAGTCACTGTAGATCTTGTTCTGTGGCGTCATCAATGGATGGTTGTAGGCATAATCCGGGAAGTGCTGAGCCACGTTGCTTTCTGCGATAACTGAGTACGCGGCCAGGTCAAGGAGCAGTCCTTTCCCCCGATCATCCCAGCGCTTCAAGTGTTCAGCGAGCTTGTAGTCTTCAATAATTCGTCTGACTACGGAGAAGGCACCAATTCGGATACAGCTGCTTCTGGATTCATTGACCGGTTCAGCCGCCGTTCCTTCGGCGGGAATCTCAACATCAGGGAAGAATTTTTCGAAGTTGGGGTTAGGGAACATCATTCCCGGATGATCAGGGTCAGCTTTCCCAATGGTCGTTCTTCTGGCGACGTTGTATTTCTTCTCGGGAAGGTACTCTCTAGCATAAGTGTATTCGATGTAGGTAGTCTTACCCCGTTTATTTCTGGAAATTTTACCAGTATTCTTAGGAATATTAACCAGGCAGTTGTAGTACATGATGGCCTCCTTTGTTGAGTATGATATCATACTCAAATTATAACATAGAAAAGCACATCAATGCAAGCAAAGATGTGCTAAAAATACAGTATTTTTGCGGGTTTAGGGCACTTTCTCAGAGGACTTGAGTTTGATTGCTCTGGGAAGTTAGCAATTAATAAAGAGAATGATGGTACATTATATCCTTATGATGATCTAGAGGAAGCTAAGACCAACATGGGATAGATTAATAAGATACTTGATGATAAAAGAGCAATCAATATAGCAATATTTGCGCCTTATGATATGAGAAAAGCAGTTTCTTATTGACTAAAAAGGATTTAATCAATACTAGTAGATAATATTAAAATTTAAAGTATGCGGATAAATTAATATTTAATTTTTATGCGTATCAAACTGATGTTTCTGGTAAAATTGAATTATAAATGAGCTTTATAGCTATATCTAGAAAAGGTGATGTGATATGAATAAGGCTATTGATCAATCAACGTTTTTAGAATTTTATCGTAATTCTGTAATGAATTATTCAGTAGCAATGAAAACAGCAATACGTCAAAGGCTTCAGGATGAGAAAAAAATAACTTTTGATCAGCAAACTTCTTTAACTGATACAGACGATTTTCCAGTATATTTTCCTAGTAAAAAAGATGTAGATCTAATCATTAAAGATACAACAGTTAATCCTAAATTCTCTAACTTTTATGAAAATTGGGAATTTATAAAACTATATAAATATTCTGTACCACTTTTCTTTGAAAGTAATAAAAAAATATCTGATTTATTAAATAAACTAGGGTTAAAAGAATTTAATGAAAGAGACTATAGGTCTTCCAGAATATTACCTATAGAGTTAAAAACGGCAGAGCCAATTTATAAACATGAGGCGGGTAAGTATATTATTAAATTTGTACTTCAAAAATCGTATTTTGATAGAGAAGCACAGAATTCAGTTGACTACAGATATCCGATAGTAGTTTATATGGATGAAAAAAGACATATTTTAGAAATTAGATATGATTCTCTCAAATATGGTAGCACTCAAACAGGAAATAGTTATGAAGATATTGTAGTTCAATGTATTCAATGGCTAAAAAATAAATTAGGTATTGAATTGTTTAATTGCGATCATACTGATACTATAAATAAGTTGAAGGATGAAAATGATAATACTGTAAAAATTTATAAACAAATGATGGTATTAAGTTCGGGAGGAGCAGCTGAGTTAACGGCTGCACAAGGCCGTGATTATTTATTACCGTTTATTGGTGAATTACGTGAATTAATAAATGAAAATAAAGATTTATTTGATAAAGACCCAGATATCAAACAATTATTAGAACAGTATTTAGACGATAAGGAAGAAACAGCAGATTATCCTTATATTTATGTTAGTTGGGAACAACCTGTAGCATCACAAAATTATATTGTAAAAATAACATTCGATTATTTACAATATAGGTATACAACGCTACAGCATTTAACAGGAACTTGTAAAGATTTAGGAATGGAGCGTATGAATAATGCAATTGAATATCTTTGCAAAAGTGGCTCCTTTACTAAAGGAGCAAAAATTTGATATTGATGTTGATAAATTTATAAAATTTATGGGACATTATCATCCTGAAGATTGGGTATATCCTAGTGCAATTCATCGAAATTTAAAAATTGATATAAGGACAGTATATGAAATATTAGGATTATTGGATTCTAAAAAATATGTAGAATCGTATTTGCAAATAGATTGTCCAAACTGTCAAAAATTTACGGGTTTTACTTATAGAAGTATTGGTGATATTCCACAAGTATTAAGTTGCACAAATTGCGACTTTGAAATTGTTGATCCATTAAAACATGCTGTTTTGATTTATAAGGTATTATAATATGGAAAATGATGATTTTCAGTATTTGAATGATGTAGCCAATAGTTTGAATAGTAGAGGGCTAAACATAGATGATATTGCCAAATTTATGAAAATTAAAACTTCTTCTTTTCTAGTTCCATCGCAACAGGCTTTAAAACATTTTAAGCAACTTTTTGATCAATTAATGACAAATGAGTATGATCAAAAAGAAAAGGGAAAACTTTTAGAAGATTTGGTTTCAGCTCTATTTGTAGATGGATACCCTAATATTTTTGAGGTAAGACGAAATTGTAAAACAAGTAGTAACGAAATTGATATACAAGTTAATTGGTCAAAAGAAGCTCAAAGACTTAAGCTAATGCCTATCATGTCTTCTGATAATACGTCTTTTCTGTGTGAGTGTAAAAATTATGAGAATAAAGCTGATGTTACAAATGTCGGTAAGTTTTATTCACTAATGTGTTATACTAAAACAATTTTGGGGCTTTTCATATCCTGGAATGGTGTAACAGGAAAGGATAATTCTTGGAAAGACTCAATTGGTCTTATTAAGAAATTAGCATTGGGAGATGAAAAATATATTATTGTTTTATCTAAGTTAGATCTCCAAAGGATTCGTGACGAAAAGACTAATATATTTGAATTAATTGAAGATAAATATAATGCCTTAAAGAATGATATAGACTATAAAACGTACATTAAAAAGCATGAGATAGAAATTCAGAAAAAATGGTGAAATAAATAATTTGAATTCCTAGATCTGATCGAGGCAAATACTGTCCTTGTATTAAATATAGATTTCTTTAAAGATTTTAAGAAGGAATTTGTTAAAGCAAATATCGCTGATTCATACTGGGAAGATGCCAATAATTTATCATTCATGAAGCATACTAATGCATTCGTAGCACAGCTCATTGCTCTTTATCAATTAGCTTTGGCCGAATACATCAAGGTTAATAAGGATACTCTTGATGAAATACAAGGCCAAATGAAAGATACGGTATTGCGCAATGCCATTGCTTGGAGTAACGCTTTGCCTCAAGATGCACCAAATGCGGTAAAGCAGAATAGCTCCACGCTGCATCCCGTAGTAACGCTGCCAGATCTGTAGGACGCTGGAGGCGGGCGGCAAAATTATGTATAATAAGATATAAGGAATCAGCGCTAATGACGTTGGTCAACAAGGCTTCGAGCTAAGTTGATTCAGTTTTTAAGCATCATGCACTTATGTGTGTGATGCTTTTCTCGTTTTTATAGGAAGTTAGAGCAAGAGAAGATAGTCAAGATTGAGCGGTAATGAAAAATTCTAGTCTTGTTGATGTGGGGCTAGAATTTTTTGTCTTGCCATGAATCACATAATGTTTATTGGTATAATTTATATGTTTAAGTCGTAGATAGTGTAGGTGGCTCCAGCAATCTCCTTGATTGAGGTTGGTGGGGCTTTTTGTGATGTGGGTGTATTCCAAATTAAAATTAACGTGAGTAGAAAAGAAAAATATGAGTATTAAGTATATAAAGTGTATTACAAATTACTTTAAAGTTGCATTTTTTAAGATTCAGCCGATTACGGTCTCAGCTATATTAATATTTCTAAGTTCATATGTAAGTGGTAATGGATGGATAAATAAATGGCCCCGTGAGACAATACCTGACTTTCCATATTTTGGTATATTAAGCATTGTTTTGACTATTATAGTTTTGCTTTTTTGGATTGTTTCTACACGCTTATTTTCTTTAATGAAATTTTCCATAGTAAATGAAGTAGATACATTTTTAACCTCTTTATTTATTATTTCTGCTACGGATATCTGGATTTTTAGTTTTTCAAATAATCAAGCTGGGTCAATTATGATGGCAATTACGCTTTTGACGGGTAGTATAATTTGTTGTCGAATTAAAAAAATTTATAATACATCGATTTCAAATGAAATATTTGAATCTAATAAATTATCAAGTTCTTTAGTTGATTTGCGTGATTTATACAATAAAAGTAATGTTACACAAAACGAACATGGTGAAATTTTGGTGGATGAGAGAGAAGTAGATTATGATCTGTTCAATAGAAGCAATATTGTTAAACAATTAGCAGAAGCTATGCAACATCCAACTAGTAAACATTCATATGTTATAGGATTAACAGGTATATGGGGATCAGGAAAATCCACAATTCTTAACTTAGCTAAGAAAAAAATAAGCAAAGATACAAACTCTGTTGATTTATCACATACTAATAAATCTGATTTTGATCTATGGTTATTTGAATCTAAAGAAGAAATAATTAAAGGGATGTATAATTATTTCTTAACAGGATTAGGTATACAATATCGTTCTGCCTTAACTAATAAATTAATTACTAATGCTGCAAAATTACTTGCAGGGGTTTCAATAAATGGAATCGAGACATTATTTTTAGATCCTAATACATATCAAGATGTTTTCAAGTTGAAGGAAAAGTTAACTAATTATGTAAAGAGTATGAATAAACATTATATTATGTGTATTGAAAATCTAGATAGAGCTGATAATGAACAAGTAATTTTGATTTTAAAACTTATTAATTCGGTCTTCGACATACCTAATGTTACTTATGTTCTTCTTTATGATAATGAGAGACTAAATAAAGTATTGAAAAATACCGAAAGTTCAAATGTTTCATTTGCTGAGAAGGTAATAAATCAAGAGATTCAAATGCCAATTAGCATTGATTTGGACATTTGTAATACATGTCTGAACAATTTAAGAGATAGCTATGGAATGAACAATAGCTTTCAAGTAAGAGGAGAAGCTAAAGACTTTCAGAAAGTTCAAGAAAATATTGTATCGAATATCACAACCATACGAGATTTAAAAAGAATAATTAATTCAGTTTATACGATTTTAGCAAATAGGGATACACTGCGTTTATATTTACCGGACGTAATTGCTATCCAATATATCCACTTCAAAAATCCTGAATTATATGAAAAAATCAAAAATCACAAAAAACTATTAACTTGGACTCAATCTCTTTATTTAGGTAATTATAATAATTTGACTGCCAAAGATAAAAAATATGTTGAAGATCTTATTTCTAATTATCAACAATACGCAGATATGCTAGAAGTAATGTTTCCTGTTATAACTTATGTGACTCGAAATACCATTGAAGAATCATGTTATGGAAATTACAGTTCAAAAAGAGCAGCAATAAATTCAGAAATGTTCTTTGAGTGTTACTTTAATTTGGCAGAAAATGATAATACTGTTGAGAATAGTAAAGTAAAAAAGTTCATTGCCGAAGTCAATCAGATAGGAGAACAAAAAGACAATAATATAAAAGATGATATAAATAAAACCTGGGTAGCATTTAATAATTCGATCAATAAAGATAAAAAAGAGTCAACAATCTCGAGATTATCAATGTTTACTGAAAGAGATGATATTCCATCTTCACAAATACGAAAAGTGCTTTCTAAGGTGATTTTTGAATATACTATTAATAATCGCCAATATGATGATTTTTATTGGAAAGATTTAATATTTATTGTTTCCAATCTTATTAAAGAAGTTAACGAAGAAGATTTCAGTGATTTTTGGGTAAGTGAATTATCTAATAGATATGATTTATTAGATATTGTAAATGAAATTAATGGCTATATAAGTAAAAGTATAGGTGGCTTATCAGGGGATTTAATGAGAAACGAGAATACGATAGCTCAATTTCAATTACAGATGTATAAAGATATTATTGCTAAATCAGTGAATATCTTTGATGGAAATGGCTTTTCTCAAAATGTGTCGCAACTTTATAATTTAATACTCAATAATAAATTGTATCCTAAAAAGGTTAATGCTTATTTGAGTAAAACAGTTACTTCAAAAAACATCTTTCGCTTTTTTGGATGTTTAATAACTAATGAAATAGGCATTAAATCGATGTATTATAAGATATCTTCTGGAAAGCTAGATAAGCTCGAAGATAAATTGAACTGTATTCCGGATTTAATTGACATTTGTAGAAAAACTACTCCTAAAAATGAATCGCAGAGAATGGTACAGAAGGTAGTCAATGAGTATGTTGCATATAAAGCCGAACTGTTAAAAAATAAAGATGCGAAGATTAATAGAGTGGAAGCAGATAGACAAATCGATTATCGTAAACTGTAATTCGATATATAGTAAAATATAAAAAGATCAATCCCCTTGCTTTAATGGATACGTCCTATCGCAAGGGTTTTTATTTTTTACAAATAAACCAATATCCCTAACATGTGCAAATATGACTTTAATAAAAAGCTATATTTTTAGTATTATTAAGGTGAAGGTGTATTATGGGGGAATTAAACATGAAGATAAGAAAAGCAATTGTTCCTGCTGCAGGGCTCGGAACCCGATTTTTGCCTGCGACTAAGGCTTTGCCTAAAGAAATGCTACCAATTGTTGATAAACCAACAATTCAATTCATCGTCGAAGAAGCAAAGGCTGCAGGGATTGAAGATATTTTGATCGTAACCGGCAAGAACAAGCGAGCAATTGAGAACCATTTTGACTCAAATCCAGAACTTGAACAAGACTTGGAAGCAACCGGCAAGACGCAGTTATTGAAGTTGACGCAAGACATCACTAACTTGGGGATCAACTTGTACTACACTCGTCAGCCGCATCCCGCCGGCTTAGGCGATGCCATCTACCGCGCACGCAGCTTCGTCGGTGAAGAACCTTTTGTCGTTATGCTCGGCGACGATCTGATGAAGGATAAGGTAACGTTGACTAAGCAGCTGATCGATGAGTACGACAAGACGCACGCCTCAACGATTGCCGTGATGAAGGTGCCACACAAGGAAGTATCCAAGTATGGTGTGATTGATCCTGAAGGCATGCTGGATAAGGATCTTTACAACGTTAAGAAGTTCGTCGAAAAGCCTGCCGTAGATAAGGCGCCAAGTGACTTCGCCATCATCGGTCGATATTTGCTTACACCTGAGATTTTTGACATTCTTGAAAAGCAAAAGCCAGGTCGCGGCGGCGAGATTCAATTGACCGACGCCATCGATACTTTGAACCAGACGCAACGCGTATTTGCCCACGTGTACAAGGGCCAACGCTTCGATGTCGGCAACAAGGAAGGCTACCTCGAAACCTCAATCCAATATGGCTTGCGCCATCCCGAAACACATGATGCCTTGAAGAAGTATATTATTGAGCTCGCGCATGAGTTGGAGAAGAAGTAATATAGTGAAAAAATTAACACCAGCTGTTGGGGCTGGTGTTTTTTTATGGGAAAATATTGATCCTATTTGATTAGTTATGTACGTAATATGCTGAATTATCTGTTTATTGTGGAAGTGGGGCTCTTAACTGCTAATCTTGGGGGAAACCCATTTTTTGAAAAATATCATTTATGGTGATGGTATTTAGTTTATTGCTTAAGTTCTTAAATCTCTTTTTAAGAGTATTATTGAGAATACCAAATTCAGTTTTACTTAGAAAACATTGCATGATAATGAAGGTGTTATAGAAGTCTTTACGAGTATCATTAACTTGAATAGAGTATTGATCGTGTAAATATGAAAAATATTTTGCATCTGCATGACAAGCAAACTCAATTATTCTTTTATTATGTGCGCATACATTTCGTATTTCTAAAATATTCTTCATGAAATTAAGCATTATAGCAGGGGTGAATGTCTGACCGGGATTGGTACCATTATTATTTTCGGAGAAAAATGGAGTAAGATCGGCTGCTATTTTATTAAGAATTGCGTCTGGTAATTCTCTTATAAAATGATATAACCCTCCAAAATCCAAGTGATCTATGATCACCCAGATTGGAATATCATGATATTCAGATACATAGTGATAAATAGGACTAGTATGATCGGTGATGTTTATTTTTAGGATATTCGAAAATTTATTAATGGTTCTACATGCATCACTTAGTTTTTGTTGGTTATATGAGGATGGATTTAAAAATGCATATGTTTGGTCACTATACTGTTCTGCAAAGTGATAAGCAGTAATTGATTTTAAATGATGTTCAATTTGAAGAGCAGCATTAAATACACTTTTCTTTATTTCTTCTTCAAGAAAGTATAGGTTACTGATCTCATTGAAAGATGCACCGGTAATATAATGATCTGTAGTATCTTGAAAGTATTTACCATAGCCATTAATAATGTTGTAATAATTATTAGTTAGTAGGTATCGTTTAGCTTTTTCAACGTTGGGAATTGTTAATCCGCGTTCTTGTA
Source organism: Lactobacillus sp. UMNPBX4 (assembly GCF_002554115.1). Taxonomy (NCBI): domain Bacteria; kingdom Bacillati; phylum Bacillota; class Bacilli; order Lactobacillales; family Lactobacillaceae; genus Lactobacillus; species Lactobacillus sp. UMNPBX4. Next base: position 2,377 of record NZ_PCZF01000029.1, on the reverse strand, counting down.
AAAGTAAGATCTGTTCATCTAAAGTTTTAAATTGTTTTTGCAAGAAAAAAACCTCTATTCTCATCATGAATAGGAGGTTTTTATTCCGCAGTGGTCTCCTCAGAGATACCACAACTCTTAACTATCTCCTATTCTAACATCTTCGTTAAAGAATTCAATAATAAGAAATATTTTATCTTAATTAGTATGGAAATAATACCTAAAATAGTGTTTTGACCAAAAAATAAAACTAAGTAACGTGCAAAAAATTAGTACCGATCGCTGGAGTCGGCGTTTTTCTGCATGGATGGAAATTTTCATGTTTTTGCAAGCTTGATCGGGTTTATACTAAAAATGAAGAGTAATAAGGAGAAAAATATGAAGATAAAAAAGAATTTTAGCTTTTTTAGCAGGGATATTGTTGGCTGTTTCAGCAATTTGGGTAACTAATCAACCTGAGCAAGTAAGCACATCTGTTTTTCAAAAGACTACAGTGCCTAAGAAGTTCCGCGGCACTTGGTATAGATATTGGGGTAATGGGAAAGTTAAGCCCTTCAAGATCACGCGTACCGAAATTAATTTAGATGGTTGTGCTGATGGCAAGGGAGGAGTCTATAAATATACTAAACGGGCATTTAATGCCGAAGGCAGTTTAGATTATTTTAGTTCGCACCTGTTAATTAAGACTAAGGGAAATAGAATGTGGATATGTGTCCCACACGACCAAACATCAGCCGCGTATGTTACTAATAACCGTAAAACTCTCTATGTAGATGTGGATACTTGGGTAGATACGTATTATAAGAGCAAATCTGCAGCTAAAAGAAACCACAAAGCCGACAGAAACATGAGCAGAAGAGATAAGCTTTCTAAGTTGGTCTGGGGTAATTAGTTGAGAAGAAATCTTAAGCACTCATTTTGATTGATGGGTGCTTTTTGTTTTAAAAAGCGAGGAATTGATTATGAATACTCTCGAATACAAAGGCTATAAAGGTACGATTGAAACAGAAGACGATACTTTATTTGGTCATGTTTTAGGCTTGAAGAATGCAATTATTTCTTACGAGGGAAAGAATATTGATGAGTTAAGAGATGATTTTCAGAATGGAATAGATGATTATCTGGAGAATTGTCGTTTAAATGGTGAAAGACGCGGATAAAAATTAGAGAAGAGATAATTATGTCAGAATCTACAATTTTAGAAGCTTTGAAAGTCTATCGCAAATATATTAATGGCGATGAAAGTCATGTGGAAGTTGCACATGTCCCTGTAAATTTGACTAATTTTGATAAAAAGTATGGGGAAACAGAAAAGTAGCAAGTATAAATGTTATTAACAAAAGTGCTGTTTTGTTAATGATAAAGTGTACTTTAAGAGGGCATTATTAACAAAACTGGGTTGTATTACTTTAATAATCATACACAAAAAGAAGTGGTGCCCCATCATGTATCTTCAAAAGCAAAAACTAGTGTAGCTAATTTGTCAATTCGCGAAGCTGCAGGGTTAACAATTGTATATGCTCATTTAAAGTATGAAGATAATCAAAATTGGACTAACGTTTATGAACAAGCGAATAATGGTGATCTTGAAGTTGATCATTATCCTGAATATAGTTTTGACAATTATACACTTACACCAGATGAAGAACAGGCATTGTATATTGTAAATAAAGAAGCTGCAATTATCTTTACTAATCAAGACCATCCTAGTCAAGGAGCCGTAATTTTAAATGATAACACACGTCAATTGGCTAAAGTAAATGTAAGTAAAGTTTATCAATATGTAAAAAAGCATGGAGGATTAGCAAAGGCTAAGAAAATTAGTCAGAAGATGAACCTTGAAAAGCGGATGGCGCAAAATAATATTAAACAAAATAGTTCATCAAGTTCTTCAGCTCAATCTTCTAGTTCTAATCGAATTGTTAAAAAGAAGGATAATAATGGTGAAATAGAAGTAACCTCTATTTCACCTGCATTACAAGGAACATGGTATGCTGCTGGGTTGTTCACAGAAAAATTAAATAGTAAGGTCCAAATTAGTTCTAATGCAATTAATGGAAAAACAATTTATAAATTAAATAAGCGTCCAAATAGTGAAAAAGAATTAAAAGCATTTGGTGAGAAATATCACGGGAAATCTATTGCTGTTGAAAATAAAAGTGACAGTATTTCGATTGTACTAGCTGAAAGTTTAGAAGTGGATGCATGGGGTTATAATTTAACTACACTTGATGGAGTACCCTGTTTGGTAGGAGCATCAGGTGCTATTGGTGGAGTTTACTTTAAGACACCTGCTCAAGCAGAGCACTTTACACAAAAATATAAAGATAATGAAGAAAAGGCAAACAAAACATACTAATCTAGTGTTGGATGATTACTCGACGGAGTAGTCGTTCAA
>NZ_PCZF01000028.1:0-22919 GCF_002554115.1 Lactobacillus sp. UMNPBX4 | reverse complement strand
TCTAATCTATCAAGCAGCTTGATTAAAAGTGTTCAATTTATTATTGCAATTTACGAATAAATAATTTTTAACATGATGAATATCATAATAAAAAGGTGAGATAGCTATGCGCTATCTCACCTTTTTTACCTTAATTATTTTCATTTAACATAGGTTTCTTTAATTCCAATTACCGACAAAGCTGCTAAAAAGCCTGAAATCCCAGTAATTAACATCATCGCTGGCATGGAATTTCCTACCATTGGAAAAATAATAAAACTAAGCAGTGAAGCAACAATCTGTGGTAAGCAAATTGAGCAATTGAACAAGCCTAGATATGTCCCCATATGTTTGCCTGATAAGGCATTAGAAACCATCGTCAATGGATAAGTATTCATCCCTGCCCAACTAATACCAATCAATACAAAAGATAGAATCAGCGTTCCTTGTGAATGAATTAAAAAGATTGAAGTATAGCCAATGGCTCCTAGTAATAAACTTAAACCATAGCCTAATTTATGATGGTTATTAGGCACCTTGGCTAATACATATGACCAAATTACTGCTGCAATTGATTGTACAGCTGTTAATACACCAAACCAATTCCCAGCAATCTGATAGCCTGCAGAAGAAGCATTCGTTGTATGCCAAACATTTTCTGCAATTGCGCCCGTAGCATATGTTGATAAATACTGAAAAGAAATCCAACAGAAGAACTGAACTAATGAAACTTGCCAGAATACTTTTGGTGCCTTTTTTAGCAAGTTAATCCAGCCGCCACCTTCTTGATTATCAGATTCCTTAATGCCATGATAACGAGCATAAGTTTCTGGATCATATTCATGAACTCTAAAAATTGTAAATAATGAAGTAATTACTAAAACTGCTGCACCAACATAAAATGAAATAACCACTGACTGTGGCACTACTCCCTTTTTGGCAGTGTTGGCAACACCTAGTGTCGTTAATAAGAATGGAAAGAATGCAGCAATTACGGCACCAAAGTTTGAAAGCATACTTTGAATACCATAAGCATATGACTTTTGTTCATCATTAACCATGTCACCAATCATCATCTTAAATGGTTGCATGGCCATATTCGAAGCAACATCAAGAACAGCAATAGCCACAGCACCGAATATCAATGCTTCAATTGAACCATATCCCAGACCAAAGCTGCCCACATTAGGTAAAATTACCATAGTTAAAACAGCGAAAATCATTCCTATTAATAAATACGGTAACCGACGTCCAATTTTAGGAATCCATGTTCGATCTGACAAAGATCCAATCCCTGGTTGAACTACCAACCCTGCTAACGGTGGCAGAATGAAGAACCAACCAAGTTTAGTTGGATCTGCACCCAAAGTTTGAAAAATTCTGCTCATTTGAGAAGTTTCCAAAGTAAAGGCAATCTGCACACCTAAATAACCCAAACTAATCATCCAGATTACACTACTAGCTAATGTAGGCAAGCCCACTTTTTCTTCTTTCATTTTTCCCTCTCATTTTCTCTCTTTTAAATCGCTTACATCAAATAAATATAGTCATCACTGTAAGAGCTTTTAATGTCTGATCTATTGTTAACGGTAACTAAATTTTATAAAAGCTTAAGGTCCACAATATTCTGCTAGTAGTAAAATATTAATCATAGAAATTAGAGGTATAATTATGCTTTCATTATTATTGGTAATTTTCCTACTTTGGCTATTTTTCAAATTGGGAATCGGTTTAATTAAAATTTTCGGCTTCCTAATTATGGCAGGATTGATTTTTATTTTTTGTGCATACTTATTAATCCCTTTTCTCGCCATCATTGGTATCGGAAGTCTCATCTGGGCATTAGTTAGATAAAAATTAAAGCAAGGCTATCTATATTTGATAACCTTGCTTTTTTACATTTCTTTCAATTCTCGCCTAATCAAACTTGCTAGTATTCCATATCCTTTATCACCAAAATGCAAGCCATCATTTTTTATTCCCCGAGAAATATCGCTTAAATCGCCTGCATCAATCATTGCTTGGCACAAATCTGCATAATGAAAATGATATTCTTCTGCTATCTCTTCAACCACTTTCGCATATTTTTTTACCAACTCATTATTGCGTACATGTTGCTTCTGCTCATCTACTGCTGGCGGCGAAATGAGCAATACATGTGGCGGATAGTACTGACAAATAACCGCAGAGGCAATTAATTCCATATTTCTTTTAAATTGCTCTAGCGGAACCTGCTTATGTGTTGCCAAGTCATTTGTTCCTAATAAAATCACCAAATTATCGCACTTTTTCACGCTCAATACTAATTCATTTAATCGAGCAAAAAATGCTCCTGAATTAATTCCTGAAACAGCAGTATTTTCAATTTGAATTTCAGGCAGCATTCGCTTTAAATTCCAGTTAATATGTGGCTCTGCTTTTCCCTCATATCGAGCGATAATGCTATCGCCTGTAAGTAGTACTCTCATTTTAATTTAACTTTCTTATCCTTTTTAGTAGGTTTGATATTTAAAACGTCTAATAAAAAAGTGAAAATCGGAACTCCTACAATTAGTCCCCATGTACCCCAAAAATGTTCTGCTACAAGAAGTACTAAAAAAGTATAAAAGATCGGTAATTCTGTCTTGCTGGCCATAAACTTAGGATTTAGCACATACGCCTCGATTGCATGAATAATCATGATCATGACAAAAATATAAATCACATAGCGAATGCCGCCGACGGAGTACCCTACGATACTTAATGGAATCAGCGAAATAATCACACCGGCAACTGGTACTAAGCTTAAGATAAATACCATCAAGCCTAAAGCTACAATTTGTGGCATTTTCATAATCGCCAAACCAATCATGGTAAGGGCCGTATTACAGATTGCAATAAAAAATTGTGCTTCTAAAACTACACCAAAAGTATTAGTAAACTTTTTGCCAAAGTAACGAATATCTTCAAATAACCATTTTAAGTAGCCGCTTTTAACAAATAAACTTGAAAACTCTCGCATCTGCTTTAATTCGATGGTGTAAAAGAAGCTTAAAATAAGCGACATGAATGTTGCAATCGTCAACGTACCAATATTAGTAGCGGTATGAAAGGCAAATGTCATGGCACGCTTTGCCTGTGTAACAAGTTCACCTTTGCTAATGTAATGCGTTACATACGACATTAACCGCGATGACTGATTCGTCTCATAAAATGCCATTACGGATTTGACCATCTTAGAAATCTGTCCAACCAACATCGGCATATAAACCGTAACGACAAAATAAAGTAGTGCCAAAATAATTAAATACGTCACTACAACAATTGCGCCGGTTGGCATTTTAGAAACATAACGCTGTACGAAGTGAATCAAATGCACAATAACATATGTAAAAATAAACGTTAACAAAATCGTATTCATCATCGCACGCATTTCATAAAGAAAAGCAACAATGATCAAAAATACTACAAACCTGCGCAAAGGAATATTATTTTTGAATTTCTGCCAAGCAGTATCCATAACCTAACCTCGTTTTCTCTAACTCATATGTTTGATTGTATCATTCCTAAATTTGTTCTTGGTATTTCTATACCACTTTCCACTAAAAAAATAGACAACTCAATTGAGAGTTGTCTATTTTGCTATCTAATCTTCTTTTTTCAAAATATCTTTTTTGATTTCCATAAACTTTGGTGCATCAAGTACTTTTAACTTAGGGAAACTCTTAAGAAAACGTTTATGGTTCCAACTTAATTGATATGGTTGCAATTCATCATAGTGCTGCATTACTGAGTGATGCCAATCGCCAACTTTTAATTTACCCCTTTTCAGGCATTCTGCTTTCAACTTTAATTCTTACACGATCAATGAATTGATTGATATGGTCATCCCACATCTTGGTCGTAGTATGGAATCTTTCTACACTGATCATAGTTAAGACTGTATCGAGTCCCATTACAATCGTAATACCTACGGCTAACCAGCCATGAGTATCTCTTTCTTCTATGTTTATAATATCTTGAACAAATGGCTGCACAAATTTTACCAGTAACACCACTCCAATTCCCCAAAAGAGCGAAATGATTGGAGCTACTCTTCCTTGAACGTTTCCCCATAAGTGAGAATAATCCCATAATTTCATATGAAAGACTGTTGCAAGAAAGAAACTAGCAAAATATTCAAAGACTGTTGCAACAATAAATCCAATTACAAATAAAAGAAATAAGTTATCTTGTACATCTTTGGTACAAATTAAAATAGTCGTAATTGCAAATCCATAGACTGGACAATATGGTCCAAAAAGAAAGCCACGATAATCATAATGATGATCTTTAATTGAACAGTAGCAAGTTTCCCATAGCCAGCCAATAGAAGAATACGTAAAAAATAAAACAATAATTTCTGAAATTGAGTATGGCATATTATATCTCTTTCATGATACAAAGTTATAACTCCATAATACGTGAAAGATCAAGTTTTATCTATCAAAAATCCGAATTTTATAATTAATATACTTTTTATTTTGAAAATTTTCTTTTAATTCCTAATATTCCTGCCAGCAAAATGAATACACCCATCAAACTTAAAATGCCATTTGTCCTTTCACCAGCTTGTGGCAATTTGCCTGAACGACTTCTAGATGAATGCTCCTTAGTTGAAGAATGTTTTAGTGATTTAATATCATCATCTTCTTCATCTAAGTCGGTATCATCACTTGAATCGCTATGCGTAACCTTTTGTTCTTTCTTGTCAAAGCCACTTAGCTCTTTAGGATTTACATCCTTAGCCGCTTCAAATGTAGATTCCGGTGTACTTGTCTTAGATAACGTCTTGACTGGCTCAACATCCTTATCGTTTGTTTGCTGACTATCTTTTTTATCGTCTAATAATTTGAGTAGTTTTGAGAACAATATAGACAATCCTCTATCTTTTTCAGCTTTCTCAAGAGTCTTGCGTCGTGCCATTTCATCATTGCTCTCACTACGGATCCCCACAAAAGTTGCATCATAATCATCTAAAATTCTCCCTTCGTATAAACTACTTTTTCTTTTATCTTCATTTTTTAACTGATATTCTAATTGGATCTTATTAATCCCGGTAATCGCTTTTTGTTCCAGAACTTTCGTCTTATATTTAATAGTAAAAGTTCTATGTGATCGTCCCTTATTATTTAAACTAATCAACAATTTATTTTGATCAAATTTAACTTCTTTCTTGCCTAACTCGATAAAAATATCATCGGTTTCGATTCCTACCGTATTTTTATTAAATTCCAGACCCTCTGGTAGCTCATTCAAAATTTTTATCGGTCCTAAAAATTCTTTTTCATCAGGATTTACTTTTATTTCCCATGCAATACTATCTTGGTGTTGATTCAATTTACCAATAATTTCAGTAAAAAGTGCCTCTTTATCTTCGGGTTCAATTGTTAAGACCTTCTCAATTTTTCCGGCATGCACAGTTAGTTCTTGTTTATCATTCGCTGAATTACGAACCAAAAGATCAAATGTTAGCTGACCTACAATGTGATCATACTTTTCAATCTTGTTATTAAATTTCACTAAAACGCGATTGGTTTCAACAGTATATGTCCCAACTTTTTGCTCGTTATCATTTTCGTCTTTAATGATAATATTTTTAGTTTTATTAATTCCTTTTGCCTGGACTTTATCAGATTCACTCCAGGTAATAGTCAGTGAATCATCACTTTTCAACTTATCCTTCTGATAACCGGTAAGCTCCACATTAACGTGAACTAGCTGACCGCTCTCCACTTTTTCTGATCTGCCATCGTTAAAAACGATCTTAGTAAAATTATCACTCACGGCAGCTTGAACGTTTTTTGCTCCTTTGACCCACATCAGCATTAATAAAAGCACAACACTGACCAGTAATTTTTTCATATCATATTCCCTCATTAACTTTTAGATTCGTTAATTGAGATTATACAGAGGAAAAAAGTAAAAGATAGCTATTCGGTAAAGGAGAAAAACAATGTATATTTTTCGTAATTGCTTTTGTGACAAAAGTTGATTTTTGTTCATCACATAAAACAAAACTGATCAAAAAAGCCCGCCTCTCGGCGAGCCTTTTTTAATTTCAAGCTTAATAATTCAATTTGATTTGTAATGCACCAGTTTCAACACAATCACCGAAGCATTTCATTGCAACATCGTATGCAGCTTTTGCAGTTTGCTCATTAGCATTATGCAGTTTCTTTTGTAATTCTTCACCAGTTAATTTCTCAGCTTCTGCATCAGTTTCAAGTAAAATATGACGACCTGCAGCTAATGTTTGTTGCTTCAATTCTTCGACTGAAGCGCTGTAGCGGAATGGATGCTCATCAACAATGGTAGCGATAGCTTGGGTCAGCCAATACATATTTTTGATATCAAAATGTTCCTTGGTATCACGGTAAACGCTAGGCGTATCAAGCACATTGGTATAGTATGGCGCAATGCCATTGAATGTATTAGGACCAAAGGCTAACCATTGAACGCCAGCTATTTCCTTAGGGACATCATTTCTAATTTGTAAAATTGATAATTCCTGATTACGTTGAAAACCAATCGGACGAAAAGCATGACGGTCTGCATCAGTGCCTTGTAAGCCATAAGGATCATACTTAGTATGTTGATAGCGTGATGATAAAGCATACTTGAAATCTTCAATAGTTAATAAATGTTCAGGCTTTTTAATGAATGGCAAGTTAGGATCATCAGGCTCATGAACATCACTTGGATTAAAGAGTTTTTGAATATACCATTGGCGCGGAATGTTGTATTCATAGTCTGAATCATCGTGACTACCAAAGATATGACGAAGATTATATGGATTACCGCTGTGATCAATATCTAAGTGATACTTTTCAATCATTTCTTCCAAATCAGCGGAAGCCATCGTATCATCACTAGCAAAGTCAAAATCGGTGATGCTAAACCAGTTTGGCGCAGCGATGTAACAATCATCTGGGATTCTTTGAGCTGCCCAGTGATGGCCACCGATAGTTTCCATATACCAAACTTCATCTTTATCTGAGAAGGCTACGCCGTTTGATTCATAAGTGCCGTATTTTTCTAGATATTGCCCGAGCAATTTTACCCCTTCACGAGCTGAATGAATATAAGGCAAAACGATCGTAACGAAGTCTTCTTCACCGATTCCCTTTTTGTTCATTGGGTCAACGCCCAAAATACGTGAATTGGTAGTGCTGGTTTCGGTGGCACTCATTGCAACATTAGCGGCGTTGATGCCGGCTTCGCCCCACCAGCCCATGGTCTTCATGGTTGATTCAAGTTCTGGCACAGCGGTATAACGCATAGGATTGTCAGGCAAATCTACCTTGCACTTAGAAGTTACTGATTGATAATCTTTAGGTTGCTTGTCAGGCGTTACGACGATGAAACGTTTAGGATTAAAGGCGTGACCGTAGTCTTCGTTTCTGGCAATTAAAGTTGAGCCGTCAGCCGTAGCTTTTTTACCGGCTAAAATTGTTGTACATGGCATTTTTTATCCTCCTATAATTTTGTTCTTTTTAGTCTATTGTAGAACACTTGAGAAATAATTAATGGATAAAACATTTAGCTACTCTTCTTTCAGAATATCTTCTGGTGATTTAAAAGATTGATCGCGACTCAATGAATCTAAATATTCTTGAAGAGTTATATTTTTCTCATAGATATATTTTCTTACGGTCTGTGCAACCTGCTTACCACTAATTAACATGATTGGATAATCGTCTTCCAGTATTTCGCGTTGAGCTGGGTCGCTGAAAAAAGATGTAGTCACAAATGCTGCGATCCATCCACGCTTTAACCTAGCAACTACTCTATCAACGGCTTCTCCTGTTATACGCTGATCTCGTCGGTAACATTTAGCTTGACCTAATACCACCTGTCTAACTTGGCTAATGCCCTTAGTTCCAATATCTACTCGTAAAACAAAATCATAACCACCATCACCAGATGATTTAGTTACCCAACCATCATGGCATGCATCCCCAATAATTAATCGTGTAATTTCTTTAGCTAGACCTTCAAATTCAAAATCTCCACTATGAGCTTTTGAATTATCTTTCTTACGATAATATTCATAGATTTGATTCAAAATTTTATCATCTGCAGAACCAGGTGTAGGCAGTTGCTCCTCTTTTTTAGAAGTACTTCTTCCATAAACCTTCCGGCGAACTTTTTCTAAATCTCCAGTCCTTATCCAAAATTTCCATTCTTTAGGAGCTAGTGCATTGGCTAAAGAAAGAAAATTTTTATCTTTAGCTGCCTGTTTTCTCGCTTCAATCCAGGACCAATCAAAGCCTTCCTGTTCTTTTTTCATTGAAAATACACAGAAAGTGAATAAATAATTGGAAAAATATGCTTTATCTGCCCCACTACCTGTGTATTGAGTTACCAATTTAACATTTTTTATCACACCATATCCATGAAAAATTCTTTCTCCCTGTTTACGTGTTTCAAAAAATACAATAGGAACAGCAGTAGCTCTTACTTCGGGATTAGGATCATGACTAATTTTAAATTGATCCAACAAATATTTATTCCCTCGTGTAGTTGCAGGATCTGTGTCAGGTCTTTTATTATCACCATAATAATTTATATACCCGACATCTTCATTAAACTCATCTTCCCATGGATTATAGTTAATCCCTCTGGATTTCGTATTACTTGAAATAATAATGCATTCATTTTCAGCAGGTTTAAAAATTCCAGCTTGATTAAAATAATTTTTCTTTCCATCTTTTAAATGGGTTTCAATAAAATAATTTTTCGAAGAATCATCATCTTCAGAAATATAATATGCATTAGAAATTTCCTGTGCTTTTTTTTTAGCCTGAGGTCCCGTTTTATACGAAACACCTATATGTAATACCATTTACTCACCTACTATAAAAACTTATTACTTAAAATATACGCTTCTTTCTTCTAAACGCATCAAAAAAAGATGCATCAAGTCACCTCAATGTATCTTTATTATTCTACTTCCTACTCAACCGCTCATACCCAGCTTCCGCAAACTCATTCAACATCTGGACATCATGGGGCCATTTCTCATCTTTCACAAAATTATGCGCGCGGTTAACCGCAAACGAACCATGAATCACATATCTAAATAATGTTTCCGCATCTTCTCTTGGAAGGTGCGTTTTTTCAATCACAGCTGGCAAAACCGTGTCTCGCTCATTCACTACGATTCTGCCAATGATGTATTCGCTCAAATCGGGTTCCATCAATAATTTTTGATATTTACCAGCATCCCCAATCCGCTGGCAGGCCGGTACTAACGATTCATTGCTTTTCAGATAATCCAGCGATTTCCCGTTTCCAGCAAAAAATGGGACAGGATTTGTCTCCGTCAGCAACAACGCACCATTTAGCACATCGTTCAAGACATCAGTCACCGAGGAATAATGCACATGAAATGTTGATCGCGTTATCCCAGCCTCACGACAGATCCGCACGATATTAACTTTAGAATATGATTCTTCATCAACTAATTTCAAAAAAGCATCTTTAATTATTCCCAACGTATAAAGCGTACGTCGATCAGTTTTTCTTTGGCACTAAAATTGCACCATCACCATTGTTTGGAATTTCAATGCTAATTTGTGAAAAGCCAACTCCCGCATCGTTGCTATCCTCAATAGCGGTAAAAGTACCTGGATCAACGTAAAAGCCGTGAACCTCATCTTTGCTCTTATCAAGACCGAGACACACCTTATAATATTGCCATCTTGAGTAAAGCAGTGAACAATTGCGGCATCCCGATTGAATACATCATTGATTGACCATATTGCACCGTATGCAAGTATGACGGATGCTTTTGATCAATGGTCAAATACATTGGAAAACTGCTAGGACGAATGCCGCTATCTACCATGTAGTCAGGATAAAATTGCTGCATAACTTTACCTTGTTCAGCCTTTTGCTCCGGTGTTAATTCTGGTTTAGGTTGAGGCTTAGTTGGACCTTGGGTTGTAGCACCATGACTTTTACCAGTCATGGTTTCCTTAAATGCATCACCAATTGAGGCAGAAAAACCAATACTGCGGTCTGCAATGATATCTAGAATATTCAACTCGCCTTTGTTGATCGTAATGTAGCGACTATTTCTGTCAACTGCAACTAATTGCATACTTGAAACCTTAATCATTTGGTTGCGTGGGCCAATTCCAAGTTCAAGTACGACTAACTTCTTATCTTCATATTTTTGAATAAAATCTTGAAAGGCGTTGATCTGCTTCTGGTCAATTTGGAAATCTTGGTTAGTAGTTACATAATGAACAGGTTTATCTCCAATCAAGTTTTTCAAATATTCATAAGTCGGCTTCTGTGGTGGGATTTCATTCATCATCTTGTAAAGTTCAAGCAAAAATGCCCAGTGCTCTTCTTCAGATTCAAAACGATTATAGAAACCTTGGAATAAACCATTAAAGCCATATTTTTTAGCAAAATATTTCATGTTGTCCATATATAACGGACTATTTTCGTACCAAAAAGCAAGACCGATAGAGCGTGACATTCCGCTTCCTGCACCAACAACAATTGCATCTGCATCTTTTACATGCTTAAAATTCATCTATTTTATTCATACATACCTCGTTAAAATTCACATACACGATGTATTTAACTTTTAACAAGATTAAAGCATGTATGGAAAAAGTAATTAAGATCAGATTCGTGCCATGTGTAGAGTTATAGACAGATTCTATGAACTACACCGACACTAAAGTGCCGGGTTTCTGGGAACACTGAGTAGTGTTTAGGATCTTACATTGAACTAGTCAAATACCTAACTCACGGAACTCAGCTTGTTACCATGGCCAGTCCCTGACCACTTAGCTTTGTACTTCCTTTATGCAGGATATTAACTGCCGCATTAATATCTCGATCATGCTTGGTTTGACACTTAGAACAAGTCCATTCACGAATTTCTAATGGCTTAGCGCCACTGTTATAGCCACATTTTGAACAAATTCTGGAAGTGTTCTTGGGATCAACTGCAATTAGTTTCTTGCCATACCATTCGCATTTGTATTCTAGCATTTGTCTGAATATCCGCCATGAAGCATTGGCAATTGACTTAGCCAAATGATGATTTTTCTGAAGATTCTTGGTTTTCAAATCTTCAATCGCAATTACATCATATTGCTTAACTAAATGCGTAGTTAGTTTATGCAGATAATCTCTGCGCTGATTAGCTATTTTAGCTTGGCACTTAGCTTTTGACTTTTGCGCTTTTTGCCAATTAGTGAAACTCTCTAAGCTTCTAGGACAAAGCACCTTTTTATTCCTGTCTTGCAAAACTAATAATTTAGCTAAATGTCTGCGACGAGCATATTTTCTTTGCCAGACTTTGGCTTTCTTTTCAAAATAAGAACTGTCAAAACTAGGATATTTTAGCCCATTAGACAGAATCGCTAAATCAGCCACGCCAACATCAATCCCAACCTGTTTGCCAGTTAAGCTGTACTTCTCTGGTTCAGATATTTCTACCTGTAGAGACAAATAATATTTTCCTGTTGGTTCAAGTACGACCGTATAACGCTTAATCTTAACATCTTGCAAAACTCTATTCTTGCTGGTTTTGACATAGCCTAATTTAGGAATCTTCAAGTACCTTTTACCTGCAGTTTTTATGATTGACTTGCCCGTATAAGACTTTTTCAGATACTTGCGTGAATGAAAACGAGGCTTGCCAATTTGACCAGTTTTATCTTGAAAGAAGTTCTTCCAAGATTGAGTTAGGAATTCATTAACTACCTGCAAGCTTGAAGAATCGCTGTTTTTCAAAAAAGGATATTCTTTTTTAAGCGGCTTAAGCAGATAATTCAGCTTGAACTTACCTAAAAAAGGCAAAGCTTTATTATTCTGATAGCGCTCATTCATCATGGCCAGCATTTGATTCCAAACAAAACGATCATTGCCAAACATCTGCTCAAGCTGGTTTTGTTGTGTTCTATTAGGATAGAGTCTTAATTTGATCCCTTTTAGCACATTTGTTCCCTCCTTTCTTTTTAAGATTATATCAAACATATGTTTAAGAAAGAAGGGGGGGAACAAGCAAAAAAACTAAAAAAGGCCGGATTCATCACGGGATTAAAATCCCGTGTTTTCTCCGGCAATTAATCAATAAAATGTAGCGAATTTTTAGATAAAAATAAAAGCCCTGGTGTTTAAACTCAGGCCTTCTCATCGCAGCTGCATCTGTTCATTAAAATAATTTTTATAGGCTAAATAACCACTGATCACCGCACCAAGGCTTGTCGCCGACAGTAACATGAATGTGATCATAATCTGATACTTGATCGCGTAAACTGGATTAATTCCTGCGAAGATCAAGCCCGACATCATCCCTGGTAAATTAACCAAGCCCACGGTCTTGGCAGAATCAATCGTTGGCTGCATCGCAGTTTTGATACTCCGACGCAGGATCGGCATCGATGCCAATTTAATATCGCTGCCCAAAGCTAATTTTTCTAAAACTTGTTGATGCAAATCATTGAAACTATCATGCAATGCCTTGTAGCATAAGCCGATCGCCACCATTTCATTACCGGCAATCATCCCCGTAATTGGAATCACCTGCATCGGGATGGGCTTAATTACCCCTGAAAAAATCAGCAAACCTAGCGTCACATAGGTGCCAATGGCCTCGGCAATTATCGAATTCCAAAGACTGCGGTGCGGATTAGGATCACGTTTATTAGCGTTCCAGGACGCATTAAAAATGATGACCAAGGTTGAAACGATGGTTAACCACAGCTGATCAACGTGAAAAATAAACTTCAGCACAAAGCCGATAATGACTAACTGAATAATTGCTCTAAATACACTCGTTAAAATATCTTTAGTTAAGCCCAGCTTTTCTTTAGCCGAGATCGCGATTGATACCAGCACCAAGGCAAAAGCCAACACTAAAGATAAATTACTAACCATCACATTCTTCATTTGATGATCCTTCCCTGCTTAATCTGCATAATATGACCGGCCGTCTGAATCTCACTTTGATCGTGAGTTACTCGAATAATAGTAGTTCCTTGTTCGTGCACTCGCTTAATCAATTGATGCACTATTTCCTTGCTATCATCATCAAGCCCAGTTGTAACCTCATCTAGTAGCAACACCTTAGGCGGAAAAACTATATTTCGAATGAGAGCCACTCGCTGCTTTTCTCCACCTGACAAAGAATTTATGTCCTTATCCAAAAAATCAGCAGATAGATCAACTAGTTTTAGTAACTCATCTATCCTTTTTTCTACAACGACTTGCCTTCTAATTTCATAGGGAAAAATCAAGTTTTCTCTTACCGTTTTGCCAAACAAGCTCGGCTGCTGGAAACAATAAGAGACTTCCCTGCGGTATTGGACGGGATCGTATTTCGCCATCTTTTTGTCTTGATAAAAAATATCGCCTGCTGTTGGGCTGATTAAATTAGCGGTTAATTTTAAAATAGTACTTTTACCAGAGCCTGATGGTCCAACCAAGGTCAAAAAATCTCCTCGATCTACCTTAAAAGAAACATCATGCAAGATTTGTTTTTCTTTTACCTGGTAACTAATATGTTTAAATTCGATAATTGTCATAGTTTTTTCCTAAAAATATTTTTGCATTAACATTTTTAGTTTAATCATATTGGCTTTAGGTGACAAATTAAATATGTGATTGCATAATAAAAAGCCATGGTGCTTAAACCATGGCTAATTTATTTTCATTAACATTATTCAGCTGCAGCGGCTGCTTCTTCCTTAGCTTCCTTGGACAATCCAGCAAGGTCACCTAACAAGGTAAAATCAATTTGAGTTGCTAAAGATGGCTTTTTACGCAAGAAATCAATCTCAGATGGCTTAACGTTCTCAGTTGGATTATCTTTGGAAATCAATTCTTGTGAGATTTCACTATCAGTTAATTTTTTATCCTCTAATACACTTTCTGCTTCTTTGACTTCTTTTTCATAATGCTTTGTCATAAAAAACGCCTTCTTCACCTTTCATTGTAGTTAGTTTTATAGAAAGGTATAGCAAAACGTACTTTTACTTTGATATATTGCTTAGATCACAAAAAAAGACATGGCGTTTAAACCATGTCTTAACGAGTTTATTTATGCTGACTAGAAGGCTTGGCTTTAGGACTTACGTTTCTTATCCAACACACTAAGTAAAACTGCACTTGCTCCTACTAAAACAGCTCCTAATGCTATTAAAGCTTGACGCTTATTACTAGTATTTGGTAACATCTCTCGCTTAGTTTGAGCCTGTTCATTTCTAATTACAGCAGATTCATGTGGCTTAGCAAATCTAGCTGTCTCTGTTTTGGGATTATTATTTGAGTTATATTGACGTTTTACGTTTCTTCTAGCCTTTGGATTATTATTCGTGTTTCTGCTTGAATGCTTTGTAGTACCTGAATTTTTCTTTGATTTACCGTGATTGTCATTATTAGTTTTCACACTAGGTTTGTTGGGCTCCGATGTTAGTTTATTTGGTTCAGGAACTGAAGTTGGCTGTTTAGGACCGGGCTTTGGTCAGGTTCAGGACACCTTAGAATCTTACTTTGACTAAATAAAGAATAAAAAATCGATCTATGAGAAAGATCTATTTACACAAAAGATTTGACAGTTTCAGTTATTTTTATCTATTATTTAAAAATGTTAAAATACCACTATTGATTATTCGAAAGGTAAATTAAGATGAGTAATAAAAAGAATAAAATTAACAATGCTGAAATTAAGACAAGAGTAATTATTTTCAGACCAAGTCAATAACATCTTATCTAGAAAAGGAATAAATTATGTCTGAAAATTTAATCGAAACTGTTGTTACAAAAAACGATTTAAAAGAAGCTTTCGCAAAATTGGGAGTTAAAAGCACAGATTCTTGCATGGTTCATACTGCCATGAGTAAGTTTCAATATTTACCCGGTGGGCCTAAAACAATTGTTAGAGCACTTGAAGAAACTTTATCCGTTGGCACACTAATGATGCCGTCACAGGTTTCAACGAATTGTGATCCAGCAACTTGGGAGTATCCACCCGTTCGTCAAGATTTAATTCAGGTGGTTAGAGATAATATGCCACCATATGATCCAAGGACCTCAGCTACAGAAGGTATGGGCATAACGCCAGAATACTTTAGGAATTTACCTGATGTAGTTCGCAGCACGCATCCCTATTTGCCAGTTGCTATCTGGGGTAAAAATGCGGCTGAAATTGCCGCACGTCAGCCTTTAAACCTGCCATATGGGATCAACAGTCCACTTGATTATTTGTACAAGAACGATGGCAAAATTATTTTCTTAGGTACCGATTACGAAACCTGCACAATACTTCACTACGCAGAATCTACGATTCATCGCAAAACTGAAACCTGTTCTGCAGCAACCAGTATCGACCAAGATGGAAAAACGATTTGGACAAATTATCAAAACATAGATTTAGATTCTTATGACGATTTCAACGAATTAGGTGAAGTTTTTGAAAAAGAATTTCCTAATGAAGTTAAAGCACAAAAATTAGGTCAAGGAATTATCAAAGTAATCAACAGCAAATCCTTGATCGATTTTGCCCGTCAATGGTTTAATAAAAAAGATCATCAATTTGGTAATGCAGTAGATTAATGAAGATCAAAAAGAGCAACACGAGATTCTTTCTCATGTTGCTCTTCTTTATTTTCTATTCTTTTTGCGAAACTCCACTTTCCGCATCTGGCTTGACCTCATCAGTTTTTGAATAATCAAAATCGTCAAGAGTTACCGCACCATCTTCATAGTGTTTTCCATGACGCTCTTCAACCGGTATCCCTAAAGCAATCGACCATTCCTTTGTTTCTCTTAGTTTATATTTTCTTGCTTTCTTTTTAAAACAATAAACCAAATTAGATAGCCAATAATGACAGGAATTGCAAAAATTAGCCAGATCAGCAAAGTCATTTCTTTTAATTGAGCCGTTTGAGCTACTCCTGCTCCGTCAACATTCCTAAACCAGATAATTGCTGCAATTGCTATCCAGACCAGCAATACAATTAATCCGCTAGTTTTCCATGCTTTCATAATTCTCCTCCAAGAAAATTGTGCTATTAATAAATGTTTTATTTATAGTACAAAAAAAGATCTGATTTTTCAATCAGATCTTTTAAACGTATTTATTAATGCTGACTAGAAGCGCACGGGTTCTAATCATTGATTCCTTTAATATCAACGCTCATAATATTCACTTATTTAATTCATGTTCCATTTGTTGGAACACAAAACTAATTTAACCAAAGTTGAGTCATTTGCTTATTAATACTAGGATCTACTCCAACATAGGTATTCATAAACATTTGTAAAGAGTGACCCATTTTTTCAGCTGCCCAAGTAAATGACATACCTGGTACATTAGCCAAATGAGTACAAATTGAATGCCTAAATGAGTACAAACTCATTCTTTTATCTTCTGCCTTAATGTTTAAGCGGTCACAAATGCTTTTTAGCATATCATTAATACTTCTTTGATTAATTGGCTTATCATTAAACGCGCTTTTATAATCATGAAGATTAATAAAAATTAACCCTGAAGAATTATCCAAATTGTATTCCTTCAAAAAGTTAGATTGTTTTTCTTGATACCGTTTAAGCAAAATAATAACTTCTTGAGGTAACGGTAATACGGTTCTCGAATATCCCTTAGGCCGTGCTTTCAAGCTCCCTGTAAAATCATTCATGTAATCTGACCAACTATTGTTAATTTTTAAAGTCCAAACATCATCTTTATAGATAATATTGTCATACTTTAATGCTTGTAACTCGCCAACTCGCATACCAGTATAACTTTCAATTAGAATTGCTAGCTTACTTCCCCAATTAATAACCGAACTATGCTTCAAATCACTAATAATTAAATTTCTGATTCTTTTTAATTCATCATTAGTAAAGATCCGCCAATCTTTTGAAATTGTAAAATCACTTTGACGAAAGAATACTTTTAATGGACTCTCAGGAACAGGATTTTCTTTAATACTCTTTCCCTCAATTGTATTAAAGAAATTTCTCATATGAATTAGCCTTTTAGCAATAGTAGAAGACCTGCTAACAGTTACGTTATGTTTATTTACATAATCATGAGCGTACTTAGACACTAATTGCGTAGTAATTCCATTAATTTTGGCGTTTCCAAAGTAACTCTTAAAGGAATTAGCTGAATCTTGCCAAGCTTTTAAAGTTACCGGACTAATTGAATTAGCACGTTGATCAACATACTTTTGAAACTCATCAGCAAAGATTGCCTTACCGTTTCCTAAGTTTAATCCCGCTTTATACTCATTCCACATTTGTGATTCAAGCTTTGCTGCATCTGCTTTGTTTTTTGCATATTTAATTGGAAAATTAATTCTTTTTCCAGTTATTTGATCACGTGGTTGAATTCTTACAAGATAAACTTTTTTTGAATCTTTATTTACTTTCTTTATCACTTTTCTACCTCTAAATTTATAAAAAAAGAGGCAAAACAAAGTTCGCCTTCATTTTACCTCTAAGCTTCTATTTTGACCAAATTTTTTCTTGATGATAGCCTGCTTTTGTCAACCAATCTGTGACTTCATCTAAAATATAATATTTCCGTCCACCAGAAATTTGATGATATGGCATACCATTTTTTAAAAACTTGTAAAATAGCGTTGTACTAATATTCAATGCTTCACGTAGTTTCTTACCGTTTAAAATCAATTGATTCATTTCGTATTATCACCTATAATTCAGTTGGAAAAATATTTACAAAAGTCTAAGCATTATCTTGATCGTCTTGCTTAGATTTTTTTGTTTTTAAGCGTTTTTTGATGAAGTGCTTAGTAATATGAAGCGGTTGAATACGTCTTAAAAGTTGCTCGACCGTATCCACTCTCCGATCATCAACGAAAATATACTTGTAGAAATCATCTGGTGAATAAGGTGTTGTAATGATAATTTCCTCAGCATTTAACTTCTTATCATGATAGCGACTTGGCGCAGCCTTGTCGTGTTGATAAGGATCAAGAATTCTAAGTAAGTCTGAATAATTAAAGTCGCGTGGTCTCAAGTCATTTAAAATGATGTAATGTTCACCATTATAGTCTTGAAAATAGTCACGGCTACTACCGAGAATTGCATACTTCTTATTTCTCAAAAGATATTCTGCAAAACGAGTCTTACCTACACCTGCCACACCGTACAGCCATAAGACTTTCATGCTCTTACCTTTGAAATCTTTAAGCCATTTTTCATGCTCTTTTTCTGCCCGTAGTTCAGTAATCTGATCAATTAACTTTTTACGCCTTGCAAGTTGAGAAACTCCAATTAGTTGTTCCAACTCGTCATAAGTTAATTTACCTTCTGCATACTGATCGACCAAAGAAGAAATGTACTTAGGGCTTTTAGTAATCTTAGCTCTGATACTCTTCATTCTCGCTGGAAAATCGAAAGAAGCTACAGCCTCACTTGCCTTGTAAACGTGTTTCCCTTGCTCTCGTGCTTCTTCAGTTTCGTGAAGTAAGTAAGAGTAAGCATTGGCAATTCTGCCTTTCCACACATCTACATATTGAGATTGGTCTTTAAAGAGATTCGCCACAGTACTAACTTTTTGCGGGTTTTCATACTTTAATACCGCATGAATATGAGGCCTGATGATCTTACCATCTTCATCTTTTTTTGGATCTTTATCATGATTAATATAGACCCATTCCAGCGCCCCTGATTTGTTCAAAATATCGCTTAAATCATCTTCTTTTACTTTGAGATGATCTAAGTCTTGCACGTACATGAATTGGCGCGCGCGTGGTTCTTTCTTCATGAAAAATACCTTCTAACTAACAAATAAAATTATATTTATCTAAAAGCTCTTTTAATAAATCTTCTAAATCGTTGTACGATAAATCAACTTTATGTAAAGGTTTAGAAACTGTCTTGTACTTCTCGTAATAATACAAAGGAACACCTAATCGCTTAGCCGCGTAGAAACTATCCTGTTCTTCCACAATTTTTAAGTATCCTGCCTCAGGTTTTACTACAATTAGAGGTAATGGTTTATGCTTATTTTGGTAAGCATAAATTAAATAGTTAATGTGTTCTTGATCGTACAAAGAATCATCAACTGCACTAAATTGGTTGTAATCCGCTGTTTCATAAATCTTTGAAACAACTCTAGTTTTATTTAAATTTTGTTTTTCCATAAGGTTTTCCTCGTTTCTATTACCTTTTTAGGGCTTGTCTTTCTTTCAACTCTTTGTGCACAGTTTGCACAGTTTATGACAACTAGAAAATAACAAGCCCACTAGTTGTCATATATAGTTTTTCATGCAACGCACACATAAATAGCTTGTTTTTTTATGCGGCGCTGTCCCTCTCGCCCTTGGCGGGCGGCGGGCGCGCCGCGTTAAATGAATAGTTAATCATTTTTATTCATCCTTTCCTTCATTTTTGCTGCTACTTTTGCCTTTGAATAATTCGCAGTAGGTCTCGTACAATCCTGTAATATCTCGATCACGATAAACCCTTTCAAGATTTCCCTCGTACCATTTTTTAGCTTCTTCAGTTGAAAGAGGCACAAGATCGGCACCCGCTGCATAAGGTCCGTTACCTTCGACACGTTCAGCATATTTACTTGCTGCATTGCCTTCACCATATAAGAAGAACTTACCTTCAGATGTTCGATAAAGTCCTTCTTTGAAGTAATTAAAGTCATTAACTGGATAATCACTTTCATAATCATCAATTAATTCAGCATTATCTGAGTCGTATAAAATACCGTTATAAAATCTCTTCATAATAAATTTGTCCTTTCGTGAGATAATTTCTTTTCCTGTTTACATATTCATCATACCTTGAGCGATTGAGAACAATCGGGGGCCTTTTGTAGAAATTTTAGGAATTAGTATTTATTGATACATCAAGCTTTTAAGGATTTAAAACATTAGCTTGAAGAAAAAAATACAATTAATGCAGAAAAAAGCACCAGCCTAGAAAAACTGGTGCTTCAAATCTAAACGCGTGTTCCTTCTACAACGTAGTAATTAGGGTCACTATTTTTATAATTAGATAAAGTAAAAACTCCATTATTCATACGATAAATTTTCTTGACAACTTTATCCCAAATTGCATCAAGTTGTGCTTGACCTTCAGGAAATTCAGGAATTCGAACTTTTACTTCAATCTTATTCCAATTCAATTTAACTTTAGATAGCCTGATATAAGAATTAAACCTATAGGCTTCCATATATTCTGCGCTTCCCTTAGCAAGGGTATCAAGCGGTTTTTCCATGAATGCAGTTAATTGCTGCTTCTGCATTAGAGCCTGGATATACCAATGAAATTCGTGAGGTGTTATAGTCATAGAATCTTCTCCTTACTACTTAAATAATAAGTTGGACATAATAAGGGCAGAACTTGATAAGGATGTTCATCGTCAATGACCTGAATCAAACCAGTTCCCCGACCTAATGGAATCACAATTCCTTCGGGATCTAGGTCTGGGAAAAGAAACTGTGTTGTTTTACGATTAATATTGCCCAACTGAACCAATACGTTCATTTGTTCGCGCACTGATGTTGGAATGCTATTATGATCAAAACGTTGACTTACCAATATTAGGTGTACACGAGTTGCACGCCCTAACAATGCAATTTGTGATAAAAGAGCAAAAAACGTATCTTTAATATTTTTATTAATACCTTCCGAAAGCGCCAAAACTTCGTCAATTACCACTGTTACATGTTTGAAAGTAGTACTTGGGTTGTTAAATAATACCTGTTGCCTCTTGTGGATCAATTTTAAACATTCACTTAATACATCATTAATTTGTGCTACAAAGTCAGATTTTGAACGATCTGTAGCAGGATAAATAACCTTAACGCCATTAGCCTTAGCCCATCTGCTGGGTTCATCCATTTTGGGATCAATTACTGTTAGAGTTTTGAGTCCAATTTCACCATGCACATTTTCATCAATATGCTTTAAGGATTCCAAGAGATAGGTTAGGAAATAAGACTTGCCACTACCAGAGGTTCCAGCCAAAGCAATTGAAGTGACACGGTTATAGTCAATACTCAAATTTTTCATAATTTGAATCTTACCGCCATTCTGGGTTGCAAAATCCTCAAGATTAGTAACTATCAAACGTCTTGGAATTCCCACTTGCCATGGAAAATACAGAGCACGTTGAACATGAATATTACGTGTACTAATCGGTACAAAGTATGTTGTATTTTGTTTCAAAAGTGTATAGTTCGGATAAAGTGCAACATTCAAAATCTTAAAAATGTGTTGATACAAGTTATCATCGATTAAGTATCCCGCGGGCATCCGCGGAATAAACTTAATCCCACCTTTGTCTAACTCAATAGAAAAACTGTTAGTATAACTACTCTCGCCTTGCATGTCAGAACCTAGCGCCATATCAATGCTCTGAGTAATATACTTTTTAAGTTCATCAGTATTCATTTTATTTGACTTCTTTCACGTCATCAGCCTTGAAATAAACATCATATCGCATTTGAAAAGCGGTGATGTTGTCAAAAGTCACGACTGACATGTAACGAGGTAAGTTCACTTTCTTAGGGAACTTCACTTGGAAGTATTCTGCACCTTCCTGAGTAAAGCCAGCTTTGTAACTAATGATTTTATCTGTAGGCTTACCATCTTCCCAGACGTATTGAGGTGTTAGTTCAGTACTCAAAGAGTAAATTGGCTTACTCTTATCTAAGTTTTCCCACACAGCCTCAACATTGTAGCTTGTACCATTGCTTTTTCTTTTCATGATTAATTACTTCTTTCTTTTATAATCTAATAAGAAGGTTTTCTTTTCCTCCTTATGCTTAATATTTTGAACCAGATAAAAAAGAAAAAATTTAAAAATATAAAGAAATTTCTTCCTTGATTTGATAGGCTTTTTAAGAACTATCAAGAAAAAATTTGAAATTATGTAGAAAAAAGGGCACCAAGATTTTTCCTGGTGCTCTATTTTCTGCAGTACCATGTAAGTGGATTTTGCAATTTAATGTCATACTCTGAATACCCTTTACGAATTATGAAAGTATCATCATATTTTACTGTATGAAGCTCTCTCAGACAATAATCTTTAATATAAGCAATTTGATTAAAGCTTGAGTATTTTTGCTTAAAGCTATTTTGAAAAATAATTTCCGTTTTGACCTTGTTTAAATCATAAGTTAGCTTCTCCTCAAAAGCTTGATTGAAATGAATTTTAAAAGCCTCAGCAAAATCGTCGTAGCTATCAGCAGCAAATTTCTCGATTTTCTCAACAACTTTTCGAGTAGAGTCATACGTTGTGTTATATAAATTGTTATCAATAATTTGAATAATACAATTCTTAGCATTTTCCAGGCTCTTACCTTCTAGATAGTCGGAACTTTTCTGAATTTGCAATTCTTTTAAAGTTTTATCCTTTTGACTTCCATCACTGATTTTGGCTAATTGTTTACTATAAAGAACCTCATCATGCCTTGTAAATTGAGGTCTACTAATGATGTACTTCTCTAATAAGTTCATTAAAGCATTAATGCTTCCTCGATTTATTAGATAAACCTTTTTACCTCGATTTTCTTGGATATAATCAATATTATTTTCTTTCTTAATAGTCGAAATTATTTTCTTTTCAAGTGCTAATTTTGCCAGTTTATCAACATCTTTTTTACTGTTATGTAAGTGCAATATGTACTTTTTATCAATTAAATCAACTAACTCTTTGATTGAAACATAATCTTCACGATTTTCTATAGTACTTACTTGCATGTCTTTCGCCTCTTTGAAAACGCAAAAAAGGCAGCTAAGCATTTCGCTTAACTGCCTTTTAATTAACTATTTTTAAATTTGGATAGTTCCTTTAGGAACTATCAAGAAATTTTGCAAGATTGTATAAAAAATAAGATATCGTAAATTGCAATAATAACTTGAACACTTTTGTTTAGGCTGTTTGATAGATGCGA
>NZ_PCZF01000027.1:0-24021 GCF_002554115.1 Lactobacillus sp. UMNPBX4 | reverse complement strand
AATGGACTTTTTTTAATATTTGAACGAAGTGTTCAATTTGATTTTACAATCCGCCAATTTTATAATTTAAACAATCTTTTCATAATTGGTACTCTTAATCCTATTTCCACAATAATTAAACATAATATAAAGACTACTGGAATCATAACAGCTGGGTATACAGTAAAAATGCCAATTTCTTTTAATTTATTAATTAAAAAAGATTGTAAGATATAAATCCCCATTGTTGCTGGAATAATGAATTCTATTATTTTTTCTAACCTAGGATTTACAATAGAAAATAAAGTCATACTAATAAGAGCTATCAACATAACCAAAATATTATTATAATTTGCTTCTGCATATTCCCAGCCAATAATATGAACATTCCACTCAGAATAAATAATTAAGGCAATATATAAAACAATATCAATCAAGCTAAAGAAGTAGAAATTTCGTTTTATAAATCGCTTTATTTTATTAAAATGAGTATTTCCTACTAATCCACCTAATAAATAATATTCAAGCCAAATATTTAATCTAAATACTTGGGGGGGTAGCTTTCATTATGTAAGTATATTCCAAGTGTAATGAAATATCTTGAAGTAAGCAAATTATTGTTACAATAATGGTTAACCCTAAATAATAATTGAAACTCAGCCGTAAAATCTTAACAACAATTGGCGCTATTAACAACATCATCATTAATGCCCAAAAGAACCAAAAATGATAAAAATGACTATCTGGAACTCCAGAAAAAACTGATCCAAACAATTCATTAAAAAATATAAATTTATGTTTGCTAATAAGTACGATAAGACTATATAAAGCTATCCAACTAAAAACTATTATTAAAATATTTTTTATTCGCTGTAAAGAATACAAATAAGAAATATTAGACTTATTAAGTACAAAATAGCCACTTGCCATAAAAAATATAGGAATAGCCATTGTTCCACTATAATACAGTCCAGAATTAAATATATTATTTTTAACTACAGGCATAGTTGGATCTAAACTATGTAAAGTAATAACTAATATACAAGCAAAAATTTTAATTAAATCTATGCCATAATTTCGTTTTCTAATCATAAAAATAATATCCTACTTTTTCAATTTTTTAATTATTAAATCTCGAGCTTCAAAAATAATAGGTGCTTTTAAAATTAACATAAGTACTGTATAAATAACTATACCCACAATAACTTCTACAAAGAGCATTAACCATGAATCTTTTAAATTTCTATTCATCCAAAATACAATTCCAAACATTATTAGGCCAGAAACAAAATACTTCCAAGATCCATGAAACAGGTCTTTATATCTCAATAAATGTCTTACAATAAATAATTGATATAAAGTAACTGCACATTCAGAAATCACTGTAGACCACATTGCACCATTTAATCCCCATAAATGTATTAATGGAACATTTAAAATAATATTTACAATAGCTCCCACAGTCACAGAAGTAGTAAATTGTTTTACTCGATTAAGTGGTAATAAATATTGTACACCTATTGCATTACTCCAAGCGATCATTAAAATAACAATTGATTCAATCATCATTGCCAACCCCACAGGACCATACCCTGGCCCGTAATATTTGGGCGCAAGAGTCAGAGATACTGCGGCAATTCCAAACATCATTGGATATGCTATTGCTGAAACAAAATCAAAAGATTTATAAAGCATTTGATTAACTTGCTCCATAGAACCGTGACTAACTGCATTCGCTACGTGTGGGAGCATTACAGTACCCGTGGCAGTTACTAAAGCTAAGATTAGTTTGATCAAATTATCAGAATACTGATAATATCCTGATGCAGTTTCACTTACCATTCCACCAAGCATTGTTTTGTTTAACTGTACATATACTTGCGTAGCTATTTGTGGAATAAATAATTCTATCATGGGTAAAAAATGTGGCCACGGGTTTAAAATTCTAATATTAACTTTAGATAAATCATGCTTTATATTGGGCCATAAAGTTAAATTTCCTAATAATGTAGAATCTGCTAAAACAATAATATATAGAATTACATCATCGGGATTTTTTATAAATAAAAAAATAGCGATCATTGAAATAATTTTTACAAAGGAATTCTTTAAAACTGTGACTTTAAAATCTTCAATTCCTTCATAAAACCAAGAAATATCAAATGCCACAGCTATAAGATTAATTGACTGTGCCCACATATATTTTGGTTGTTTAGTATAAAAAAACATAAAAATTTCAAATGCTATAAAAGCAATTAAAGTCATAATTGTTTTTACTATTTGAATTTCCCAAAAAGTTTTAGCCATCTTTTCACGACTATCACGAACATAAGCTATTTGCCTATTACCATAATAACCAATACCCATACTAGCAATCAAAATAAAATATTGAATAATTGAATTAGTAAAAGCATTAGCGCCTACACCTTTTGGTTGAAGAACACGACTTACATAAGCTGAAGTAATTAATGGCACAATGAGTGCTAGAACCTGATACCCTACATTATAAAGATAATTTCGAATAACCTTCATATAATCTAATCACCAAATTCACTGTGAACTGCATTAAGTGCAGCTTCAATAACTTGATCCATATTGTAATACTTGTATTGACCAAGTCGACCACCAAAAATAACTTTATCTTGCTTCTCAGCTAATTTAGCATATTTAGCATAAAGTTGATTATTACGATCATTATTTACTGGGTAATAAGGTTCATCTCCACGATGCCAATCAGCTGGATATTCTCTGGTAATAATCGTCTTATCTTTATCACCCTTACCAAACTCAAAATGTTTATGCTCAATTACACGTGTATATGGTGTTTCCGCATCAGTATAGTTAATAACCGCATTACCTTGGTAATTGCCAACATTCTTTTCTTCAGTTTCAAATCGAAGTGAACGATATTCTAGTTCGCCTAATTTATAATCGAAGAACTTATCAATCATTCCCGTGTAAACTACCTTGTCGTAGTTCTTAAGATACTCTTCTTTCTTGTCAAAGAAATCAGTATTAAGCTTCACAGTAATATTAGGATGATTAAGCATCTTTTCTACCATTTTGGTGTAACCACCAATTGGGATACCTTGGTAATCATCATTGAAATAGTTATTATCATAAATTAATCGAACTGGAAGACGTTTAATAATGAAAGCCGGAAGTTCAGTACATGGTCTGCCCCATTGCTTTTCAGTATAGCCCTTGATTAATTTTTCGTAGATATCTCTACCAATTAAAGAAATAGCTTGTTCTTCAAGATTTTTTGGTTCTTTACCAGCCATTTCTTGGCGTTGTTCATTAATCTTAGCTATTGCTTCCTGCGGAGTTCTTATACCCCACATTTCATTAAAAGTATTCATATTGAATGGTAAGTTATACATTTTTCCCTTGTAATTAGCAACAGGGCTATTAGTATACCGATTGAATTCAGCAAATTGATGCACATAGTCCCACACTTTCTTATTAGAAGTATGGAAAATATGCGCGCCGTATTGATGAACCTGAATTCCATCTACTTCTTTAGTATAGATGTTACCTGCAATATGATTACGTTTTTCAATAACTGTTATTTTATTTCTACGTCTAGCAACTTCATGAGCAAATACAGCTCCAAAGAGACCGGATCCTACTATTAAATAATTCAAACTTTTTCCTTTCTAAAATGAAAACTAAATATTTTGAAATTACTAATCTCTTAACAGAGACTGTAAAATAGTTTGTGTAAGGATGAATGATTCCTTAAATTAATTTCTTAAAATATTAGAAAAAGGAGTTCCTTTCTCGTATGATTGGTTTGAACACAAAAACACATACAGAAAGAAGAACTCCTTCATGAATGATTTTACCAAAAATATTGCTCAAGCTCTATTCAATCAAGACAAAATTAATGATTTATTGCGCAAAGAACTCCAGCAAGCAGTTAATGACCTATTGAAAGCTGAACTGACTGCGTTTTTAGGCTATGATCCTTATGCCAGAGCTGGCTGGAATACAGACAATTCACGCAATGGTGCTTACTTTCGCAAGGTTTATACGCAGTTTGGCGAGATTGAAATTCAAGTGCCACGAGACCGCAACGGCCTGTTTCATCAGCACACGCTGCCTGACTACAAGCAACACGCAGATATGTTGGAAAACATGATTATCAAGCTATATTCCAAAGGCGTAACTACCAGAGGGATAGCCGATTTGATTGAAAAAATGTACGGGAGTCATTACAGCCCCGCTCAGGTATCCAATATTTCTAAACAGATGATTCCCAAGGTGAGGCTTATCATAAGCGCAAGCTGAACGATAAATTCTTCTGCGTTTATTTAGACGCTACCTACGTTCCTCTGCGTCGAGAAACCTTTGAACGCGAAGCTGTCTATATTGCCATTGGCATCAAACCTAATGGCCACAAGGAAGTTATCGACTACTGCATTGCGCCCAATGAAAACATTGAAGTCTGGACGGAGCTGCTCCAAAGCATGAAGTCTCGCGGTCTAGAACAGGTTGAGCTCTTTCTTTCAGATGGCGTTGTGGGCATGAAAGCAGCACTGGCAAAGACCTATCCTCAAGCTCATTTCCAGCGTTGCTTGGTCCATGTTATGCGCAATATCTGCGCTAAAGTACGCGTGGACGATCGCGAGGCAATCATGAACGAATTCAAGCAGATTCACCAGCAAGCCAATAAAGCGGCTGCTGTTGATGTATTGCATGCTTTTTATGCCAAATGGAACAAGAGCTACAATCATGTCATTAGAAACCTGAAAGACATCGAGCCAGACCTGCTTGTTTTTTATAATTATCCTAAGCAGATCAGGGCTCCAATTTACTCTACCACATGATTGAATCTTTTAACAACGTCATTAAGCGCAAGGCTAAGCCTAAAGCAGAGTTTCCGACTGAACAGTCGCTTGATACTTTTATTGGCATCCAAGCAATGAGTTACAATGACCGCCACTTCAACCGAATTCACAAAGACTTTGGTCAGGTCCAGGATACCTTAGAATCCTAGTTTGAATAAATAAAACATTAAAAAATCAATTTACGAGAAAGATCTATCCATTGTTAACCATATGACCATTGTTGTCGAAGTAGTACTTTTGACCATTGACTGTCTTGAATGTATTCATGGCTTGAGTGCCATCTTCGTTGAAGTAATGGGTGTAGCCATCATCCAGCTTAACCATGCCATTGGTTGCCATATGACCATTGTTATCAAAGTAGTACCATTTACCATTAGATTCTCTGAACTTATTCATGGCTTGAGTACCATCTGCATTAAAGTAATGAATGTAGCCATCGCTTAACTTGATTAAGCCACCATTTAACATATGGCCATTGTTGTCAAAGTAATACCAGTAGCCATTGGATTCTTTAAATTTACTTACTGCATAGCTGCCATCTGCATTGAAATAATAATAATTATCTCCTGCTTTTTTAATGCCATTGTTAACCATATGACCATTGTTGTCGAAGTAGTACTTTTGACCATTGACTGTCTTGAATGTATTCATGGCTTGAGTGCCATCTTCGTTGAAGTAATGGGTGTAGCCATCATCCAGCTTAACCATGCCATTGTTAAGAGCACGTCCTTGATTGTCAAAGTAGTACCACTTACCGTTTACTTCTTTGTACTGGCTAACCACTAACGTCCCATCACTATTATAAAATCTATAGTATCCATCTTTACATTTTTTTAAACCAGTGCGTTGAACTTGATCTGCCTTTTTAGCTACATTTATTGCATTATTTAATAATTGAATATTAGTGTCAATAGATTCAGCTAATTTAGAATATTCAATATCATCCGTTGGTGTAATGCTATTTAATACATTTTTCAATCGGTTAGCTGCATCAATTACATTTTTATTGTCTTTATACTTATTATTATCCAAACTATCTAATAAAGTTTCAGCTTCATTCTTAACTTTATTATAAGTTTTTTCTGCAGAAGTAATTGGTGTAAGAACGATTTTTATACTTCTTGGCTGTTTATTTTCGTCCAAGTAACTAACTTTATTTAAATCAATATCTGATGAAAGATATTGATCATTAGTAATATCCTTAATATATTTTATTTTATATCCTTCAGGTAACTTGTATTGTGGGTAATTAATATCGAAATAATATACTAATCTTGTGTCCCATAGACTTGATTTAATACTACCCTTACCACTACTATTTTTGCTATTAGCATCTATTAAGAAATATTTATTAGTATCATTCCATCCAGTAGAATCATCAAAATCAAGATTTTTGACATATATTGGGTTGGGATGATTTTCTAAATAAACACTCTCACTTACATCATATTTTTTATCAGGATCATATGGGACAAAACGATATACATTGTTATTTTCTTTAACGACATGTACAGAAACTGTCCCGTTTGCATCTAATAAATTATTATCATTATCAACTAAATAATAATGAGGATCATTTATCTGAAATCTATACTTTTGTACCCATTTTTCTTCTTCTGACTTAATAATATTACCTTTACTATCTCTATAAGGATTATCAAAATTATATTTTGAGAATATATATCCACTAGGCAATTTATATTCATTATTCCAATTATTTGAAATATGTACTATTCCAGAAAATTTAATGCCATCAGAATTTTTTAAATTCTCGGCAACATTATATTCATTACCCAATTTTCCTGTAAATGACGCAATAGCTACTCGTTTATAATTATTATTATCATCAATATATTCGACGAAGAATGGAATTTTATCTTCAGAAGTATATCCAGTACTATTAACAATTGGTGGAATATCTGTATTAGAAGCACCTTTATTATTGATCAAATAAGCTCTAACAGCAAAATATTTTCCAATCTTATTACTATTTTGAGGATTTGCTTTCCAACCGTTTACCTCCCTATTATGCAAATCAAAATCCCAAATTACAGATCTATTATTAGATCCCAAGGGTATGTATCCGTTAGGGCCATAAGTTCCATCGCTATTTAAATCACCACCTATTGCAATTGTATAACCTTCTGGAATAGCGATCGTATAAACTGTTCTTTCAACGTTAGCTTTTGCAGAATCTCCAGTAATACTTAAGTCATCATTCTCTGCACGTATAATTTCTCTTGTCCCTAATCCCATGCTGTAATCATCTACAACAGTTGTGCCGATATAATCTCCTGTATCATTATCAAACCAATTTATTAATCCTTCATTAGTATGTTGATTCACAGTTTGAAGTTGATAAGTCTTTTGTTTCTTGGGTTTAATCCAAAGTTGATATGCTTCATCACTAGGATTTCCAGAAGCATCCAGTTTACGATTTCCATCTAAACTTCCATCAGTAGGCAAATTATTAAAATTAAATTTTACCTGTGTAGGACTTTCATATTCAAAAATAGAATTTCTTTTTGTATCCCATTGATCAGCAAAAGCTTTATCAAATTCATAATTTTCATACCCTTTGGGTAAATTTATGTCAAATGAACCGTCATTAGCATGCGTTACATAAACACCTGCCGAGCCATTTTTCTCAGCTACTTCATATTTTCCGGTAGTAGTATTTCTCTTTCCATATCCAACAATTTGTCCATTGGCTGATTTTACTTTTGTCAGTCCATCATATTTATAGATACCATCTTTTTGTTTAACCAGACCATTTTGATTTGGTTCAACATAAATACTAATAATTGCTGTCATTTCATCTTGACGTTTTCTTTGAGCAATTTTTGAATTAGTAATTTCTGTTTGAGAAATATTTTTTACATTCTGAGATTTTATTGTAAGACTATTACTATCTTGATCACTTACTTTATTATTAATATTTTGTGTAACTTCACAACTTTGTTTAATATTTGAATGGTTATCTATATTTTGAGTAACAGGTGCCTTTTTTTCAGTATCTGTAACTTTATCACTATTAAAATTACTTTCTACACTGTCAGCATTTACTTTATTATTTGTAGCAAAAAATCCTACAGAAACTGCGGTTAATAGACTTGCTGTTACCCATTTTTTTCTTCTATACTTTCTAGACTTTCTCAAATCCATTACTCTAACTCCTTAAATTATAAAAAAACACTATATCAAATTTTATTATAGGCCTTTCAATCTACAATTAAAATCTAGAGACCGTAAAATAGTTTGTGTAATGATAAATATTTCCTTAATTTTATTTTAGAAAAAGGAATCCTTTTCCCGTATGATTGATTTGAACGAAAAACATACTAGAAAAGAGATTCCTTCATGAATGATTTTACCAAAGATATGGCTAATGCTCTATTCAATCAGGATAAAATTAATGATTTATTTAGACAAAAGCTCCAACAGGCTGTCAATGACCTGCTTGAATCCGAATTGACTGCCTTTTTAGGCTACAATCCTTATGAGCGCGATGGCTGGAATACCGGAAATTCTAGAAATGGTGCTTATTACCGCAAGGTTGATACGCAATTCGGACAAATAGAAATCAAAGTTCCTAGAGACAGAAACGGTGAGTTTCATCAACACACTATGCCAGATTATAAAAGGCATACTGATGTCTTAGAGCAAACTGTTATCAAGCTCTATTCCAAGGGCGTCACAACCCGAGAAATTGCTGATTTGATTGAGAAAATGTATGGCGGCTATTATTCTCCAGCTATGGTTTCCAATATTTCTAAAGAAATGATTCCCAAAGTTGAGGCATATCATCAGCGACATCTGTCAGATAAGTTCTTCTGCGTTTATCTCGATGCCACCTATATTCCTCTTAAGCGGGTCACTTATGAGCGCGAAGCAGTTTATATCGCCATCGGTATCAGACCTAATGGTCATAAAGAAGTGATCGACTACTGTATTGCGCCTACTGAAAATATTGAGATTTGGAGCGAAATGCCCAAAGGCTTCAAGAGTCGCGGCCTTGAACAGGTAGAGCTCTTCTTGTCTGACGGAGTAGTTGGCATGAAAGAGGCTATCTGCCAGTTCTATCCTAAAGCGCATTTTCAACGCTGCTTGGTACACGTCATGCGTAATATCAGTGCCAAAATGCGGGTTGACGATCGACAAAAAGCACTGGATGAATTCAAGCAGATTCATACTCAGTCAAACAAAGAAAGGCTGTACAGGTGCTGCATGAATTCTATCAAAACTGGGAAAAAGCCTACAAAAACGTAGTTAGAGATCTTAGACAGGTTGAGCCTGATCTGTTAACCTTTTACAACTATCCGCCAGCTATTAGAGTTTCAATTTACTCAACTAACATGA
The DNA here is from genome assembly GCF_002554115.1 of Lactobacillus sp. UMNPBX4. NCBI lineage: Bacteria > Bacillati > Bacillota > Bacilli > Lactobacillales > Lactobacillaceae > Lactobacillus > Lactobacillus sp. UMNPBX4. The sequence goes on along the minus strand of NZ_PCZF01000027.1, from coordinate 14,830 downwards.
TTGAATCCTTTAACAACAGGCTTAAGCGGAAAACCAAGCCTAAAACAGAATTTCCAACTGAGCAGTCGCTTGACACCTTTATTGGAGTTCAGGCAATGGATTACAATGACCGTTACTTTAACAGGATTCATAAAGGATTTGGGCAAGTTCGAGACACCCTAGAATCCTATTTTGATTAAAAGATAAATAAAAAAGTCAATCAACGAGAGAGATTATTTACACAAACTTCTTGACAGTCTCCAACTTTTCTCCTAACTTGCTTAACTAAAATATTATTACTTAAATACAAAGTATAAGCTAAATATATTGGCAATAAAAAATTAACTGAAACAAAATATGGATTAAAATTCAATGTACTAATCAAATAATAAACTGTAAAAATTAAATAATAACCATTTTTAAATAAGTTTTTAGTAAAAAACAGCTTTGCTGCTATAATCGCACCCTCTATAAAGGGAATAATAGCTATTAAAAAACCTATTATTCCAAACTGATAAAGCACCATTAATATACCTACATCACTTGTATACACCTTAATTAATCCATTTATTGTATTTACAACTGTACCATCAGATGTGAATCCAAATCCCATTAAAATACTGCTCTGCTTCCACAATTCTGGATAATATTGATATTCAACTATACGAGTATAAGTAGATCCTGCATTCTTACTGGTTAAAGAAAATGAATCAATAAAATTATGAAGATAGTTCATATTTATAACTATTAATAAAACAACACAGCTTAAAAATACTATAGTTGATAAAAACTTATTATTTGTATGAAGTATTTTATATAAAATTGCTACAAGTAAAGTAATTGTATAAAATAAAATCTGACTTCTGGATTGATAAATAATTGCCGCATAAAAATATAAGAAAATTATTTCAATTGCATATTTTATTTTTGATACTACTATATTCTTTTGTAATATTTTAAAAACTGCAAAAGACAATAACAACCCATCTATAAAAGTACCGCTTATCCTTGCTAATGATATCCCACCAACTGATCTATACCAGTCTTCTTTTCCACCTAATAGCATATACAAAGAAGTTTTATTAAAGAAATTGTAAGAAAGCCAAATCAAACTTTTAAATACTAAAATGATAATACCTAATTTATTTATTGACTTAAAAAATTTATTAAAATTAGAATTAATTATTTCATACAACGGAAAAATTAAGAGTAACCAAATTACTGGGAAATAGTACATAAGCAAATCGTGGTTACCGATATTATTTTTGGCTCTTATTAATTGAATAAAAAATAATAAAAATTCTAAAATAATATAGACCAAAAGTAATTTAGATTTTTTTAAACTAGCTTTTTGCTTTTGAGTCAAATACAATAATGATAAAATTATTGTTAATATCAGAGTTACACTGACAGTTATCCAATTTATACGTAACAATAAAATAGCTATAATTATATATATTAATATTTTATATATATCTATATATGTAAGCTTCATCCATTATTTCCTTTTTCTAAAGATACTAACATAATTATTGCTTTTTCTTAATATATTCTTTTATCACAATTTTATACAGTACTTTATTTAACATACCATTCATTACTAATATAGCTTTCCCCGTATCTTTTCGAACATTTTTTATATTTTTGGAATATTTTTGAAGTGATTTCATATCATTAAAAATTTCTTTCAAATATTTATTATTAAATTTATTTTCTTTTATTATACGAGCATATTCTCGCATAATAAACTTTAATTGATAGTATAGTCTATACAATAAAACGCTTACATCTTTATTGCTTAAATCTATAGTTTGATTAAATGCAGAAGACCAGCCAACCAAATAATCATTTAAAACTTTAGGTCTAATATCAGTAGTAGTATTACCACTTCTATCAATTAAATAGTAAGCAAGTGCTTCATTATAATAAGCAACACTATTAGCGTGTGCTAAAGCTAATAAATATAAAATAAAATCTGTATAACTAACTTTATTAGGAAATTGTATTTCTCTTGTTATCGCTGTTTTGTATAACTTAGCATGTGGAGAAACAAGGAAAAATGAAAAATATTGTATTTCTTTCATATCAGTAATTTTTTTCATAGGTTTTACTTTTATAAAACCGGGTTTACTACTAATATACTTTTTAGTATTACTTTGAGTATATATGTTATATCGATCACCCACTGTAATATCAACATCATTTTTTTTAGCAAAATTATACAATTTTTCAATTGCATCAGTTGCTAACCAATCATCTGGATCACAAACAATGAAATAATCAGTTTCTATATGTTTGACAGCATATGATAAAACAGAACCATAGCCACCATTTTTTTTAACTATTAATTTTACTCGACTATCTTTTTGAGCAAATTCTTTAACTATTCCTTTAGAATTATCTGGTGATCCATCATCAACAGCCATAATTTCTATATCTTTAAATGACTGATTAATTAAACTAGTTAAACACTTCGAAATATATTGTTCAACATTATAAATGGGTACAACTATTGTTACTTTTGCGTTCATTATATTCCTTTCTCTTCTACAAGCTTAATCTTGCTAAAAAAATAGCAGGTCTAAACATATGTAATTTAAATAAGTTTATAACCCATTTTCTTCTAAATTCATATCTTTTACTGCCACCAAATTTTAAAATTCCCTTATCTAAAACAAAACAATTATATATTTTTTTATAAGCTTTTTGCTTTACTTCTTTAGCAGACGAATTTTCAATTGCAAGTACGAGATGCCAATAAACTATATTATTGATAAACAATGCATATTCATTCTTATCGTATTTTATATTAAATTGTTTAAAATTTTTATTCAGAATATCAATTGCATCTTTTATTTCTAATTCTTGTTCAAGAGTAGAGTCATGAGTAAGAGAACTTTCTCTCTGAAAATAAAAATAAACGGCATCGTTTATTTTTATACTTTTATTAGCTCTTGCAACTACTACAGGTATAGTTTCCATATCTTCTATAACTAAATTTTCTGGGAACCTAATATCTTCCCATAATTCTTTTTTATATAATTTATTACAACTTCCAGTATAACTATTAAAAATGCCTGTTCCTACTTTTTGACGATAAATCTCATCTCCACCTACTCTTACCAAATCATAAATTGCTACGTCTGCTTTTTCCTCATTTAATTTTTTAAGCCCAGTAGCAAAAAAATTGGTATCTAACCAATCATCTGAATCAAGAAAACTAATGTAAGTTCCTTTCGCCACATCTAATCCAGTATTTCTTGCTTTTGCTGCCCCTGAATGGTTGTTAATTATTAATTTTATCTTAGAATCTATTTTTATATATTTTTGTACAATACTTGTAGTATTATCTGTAGATCCATCATCCACAATAATTAACTCCCAAAAGGGATATGTTTGCCGTCTAATACTATCTATAGCTCGCTTAATAGTATTCTCACTATTATATGCTGGTACAATAACACTAACCAAATCTTTACACATAATTAGTTTTTTCCTTTTTCAAAGGACGATATAGTCGGAAATTTTGCAGTTAGAATCTTATTTATTGCTTTCGCTTTAACATTAAAATCATTCGTATTTTCATCATTAATACATATACTTCTAAATTCAGACTTTCTAAAAGCGCTTTTCATTTCTTCTAATTGTGAAACCGTATACGTCTTATTTAAATTAGCTTTACTTGGATTAAACATGCCGTCCTCTAATTGAAGATGGCGTACTAACCAAATACTGATATCATCCATTTGTCGAAATCGATGTGTATAATTTTCATTTATCTCTTTTTTCCAGATGGATTTTGCCTTTTTAAAACTTGATTTTTTAAAACTCAATGGACCATGTGGTTCACTATAGCCCGGAACTTTTCCTTTATAGGCTTGTAGTAAAAAAGGAAAACCTTTAATCCATTTAATTCCATATTTAAAACAGTATAATCCTGTTTTATTGAGTGGCCATTTTCCATTAAGATAATTATTTATTAAGATATCATTTGTAACTGGAATATGATCAAAATCCTCTGTTGGAACTATATCTTTATAGACTCTATAATCACAAGGTAAACCGTTTTTAAAAAAATCTTCTTTTTCTACCTTTTTATTTAAAATCATGTCATCATTAAAGTAAACGAACTGTTCTGATAAATTTGGTATATTATCAATATTCCATTCAATTGAATTAGAGTTGAACAAAGGTAAATACTTTGAATTTACTATTTGAGTATGATCAATTACTTCTACCTTAGGATTTTTTGTATCTAACCATTTTGGTTTCTGGTTATCTGTAACTAAAAATATTTTATTAACCCAAGGAGCAAATTTATCTATACTACGAAAAACAAATTTTAAAGTGCCATAATCTCTAAACCTTACTGTCGAACCGTTCCCATTGAATGAGGCTACTTTAGAATTATTATTATTTAAATATCTATTTCTCTTTTTCTGCCATTGTGAATCATTTCCATCAACCCATGTAATAACAAAATCTATTTTTTCATCCATCTAATTTTGTCCCCCTTTTGATTATATGAGACTGTCAAATCTTTTGTGTAAATAGTTCTTTCTCGCAAATTGATTTTTTAATTATTTATTCAAAATAAGATTCTAAGGTATCCTGAACCTGACCAAAGCCTTTATGAATTCGGTTGAAATAGCGGTCATTGTAGCTCATTGCCTGGATGCCAATAAATGCATCAAGCGACTGTTCAGTTGGAAATTCTGCCTTAGGCTTAGCTTTACGCTTGATGACGTTGTTAAAGGATTCAATCATATTGGTTGAATAAATTGAAGCTCTGATTTGTTTGGGATAATTGTAGAAGACTAGCAGATCGGGCTCAATTTCCTTCAAACCTTTGATGACATGGCTATAAGCTTTATTCCATTTGGCATAGAATTTGTGCAAGACAGCTGCAGCTTCTTTTTTGCTTGTCTGTTGATGTATCTGCTTGAATTCGTTCATGATCTTTTCGCGGTCATCCACCCGGACTTTAGCACAGATATTGCGCATGACATGAACCAGGCAGCGTTGAAAATGAGCTTTAGGATAAGTCCTGGCCAAGGCTGTTTTCATGCCAACAACACCATCAGAAAGAAAGAGTTCAACTTGCTTCAAGCCTCGGGACTTCATGTTTTGAAGCATCTCTGTCCAGACTTCAATGTTCTCACTAGGAGCAATGCAGTAGTCAATGACTTCTTTATGTCCATTAGGTTTAATGCCAATGGCAATATAGACTGCTTCACGCTCAAACGTTTCTCGGCGCAAAGGAAGGTATGTCGCATCCAAATAGACGCAGAAAAACTTGTCGCTTAGCTTGCGTTTGTGGTAAGCCTCAACCTTTGGAATCATCTGCTTGGAAATATTTGATACTTGAGCTGGACTGTAATGGCTGCCATACATCTTTTCAATTAGATCGGCTATTTCCCTGGTGGTCACGCCCTTGGAGTAAAGCTTGATAATCATGCTTTCCAAGATATCCGAGTGCTGCTTGTAGTCAGGCAGCGTGTGCTGATGAAATTGACCGTTGCGATCCCGAGGCACTTGCACTTCAATTGGGCCAAATTGCGTATCAACTTTGCGGAAATAAGCACCATTTCTAGAGTTGCCAGTATTCCAGCCATTTCTGGCATAGGGATCATAGCCCAGAAAGGCAGTCAATTCAGCTTCTAGCAAGTCATTAACAGCCTGTTGTAGCTCTTTGCGCAATAAATCATTTATTTTGTCTGGATTGAATAGAGCTTGAGCAAAATCTTTGGTAAAATCATTCATGAAGGAGTTCTTCTTTCTGTATGTGTTTTTTTGTTCAAACCAATCATACGAGAAAGGAACTCCTTTTTCTAATGTTTAAAGAAATAAATTTAAGGAATCATTCATCCTTACACAAACTATTTTACAGTCTCGATTATATAAGCCACTCTCATTAACTTATATAAAACGTAATTCAATATCTTATTACCTTTATATATATTAAAAAGAAACAAATTATTTATCCAATTAAAGTTTCTTTGTCTCATTAGAGGTAAACTTTCGCGAAAAAGAGGTTGTTCATGCATCTTATAAATCAAATTTAATAAGTCCTGCGCATTGCTTTTATCATTTTTCACTTCATTTTTATAAGCTTCAATCAATGCCGTAAAGTAATCAATAGAAAGTTGATTATACATCTGCGCTGTAGCTCCCTTATCCTTAAAAGCTAAAAGAAGATTACTATAAACTAATTTTACGCTATTCCATCGATTGGTATCATAACCTCTAACCATTGAATCTGATCTTATTCTAGAAACATAACCATTATTTGCTTTAGATTCTACATACATTTTGTTAATAGACAATAATATTGGAACTATAATGCTCAGATCTTCTCCATATGTCATCCTTATATCTGTATATTTTAAATTCTCTTCAATCAAACTTTTTTTTATCAATTTTCCCCATCTGGAAGGAGGTATAAGTCTATCCTGAAAATGACCATCATTTAACAAATACTTGTTCTTTAATTTCTTTAATTTGATGCCAAAATATACTCCAGGAGATAATCTTAATTTAAGAAATACTTTTTTATCTCTTAGTTCATATGTTGGTGCAATTACAAAAGGAACTTCATATTTTTGCATAGCTTTGACAAGTGAAGCAATATAATCTTTTTCAATATAATCATCAGGATCTATGAAACAAATGTATTCTCCCTGTGCTTTAGATAGTCCTAATTTCCACGCAGATACTAATCCTCCATTTTCTTTATGTAAAACTAATATTCTATTATCTTGTGACTTATACTTGTCACATATTTTTCCACTTCTATCAGTCGCACCATCATCAACTAAAATAATTTGAATATTTTTATAAGACTGTTTTATTATCGAATCTAGACATTTAGACAAATATTTTTCAACATTAAAAATTGGAAGTATAACAGAAATTAAAATATCTTTTTTTTCCACCCTTACACCTTATCCTTTATTATCTTTGTATACAAAGTATCTTGTCCCTTATAATTCTCATTGAATTTCATTTTATAAGTTAATTTATACAAATAAGTAGTTTCGTCATTATAATCAAAATCTATATCATTTAATCTATTCTGCAAATTGAAGACGGCTGTATTATTTTTAGGAATTTTATTTATCATTTCATGCAAATCTATATTATTTTTTATAGCTAAATCTATAAAATAATCAAACAAAATATAATCCATAAACATATCATAGGTATTACAGTAAATATCGAATGATTTCCTAACAAAATTCATTAACTTATTTTGGGATTTACATTCTAAAAAGAAGGTAGTCCACCTTCCATGTGATGGATCATTGGTATAAATTCCAGTATTAATTGTAAAAAAATCATTTGTAAAAACAGAGTTTGGTATTCTTTGTGTAGTCCATACTGTAGAATCTACCCATACCCCACCATACAAATACAATAAGTTAACCCGATAAATATCAGAAAAATGAGTAAAACTAATATTGTTGTTCTCAAACAAAGTTAATATCCTTGAACTTAAATGAACATATTGTTTGAAATTATCTTTTGTAATTACAATTATTTTTTTATCTGGATTATTTATAAATAATTTTCTTATGCATGCTTTAACAATTGGTGGTGCTTGATCAATTCCTTGCCACCACATTGTCCATATAACATTGTTTTTTTTTACTTTTGGATTAATATAATTGACTTTATCTTCTTGAAAGCCTATATGACGTATTATATTTTTTTGTAAAAATTTTTCTATATTTTTTTCATTAAATAAAGACAGTTTTATGCCAAGGCTTGAATAATTATCATAAAATTTGCTTCTGATCGCTTTGATCAAAAAAATTTTTAATCCAAAATTTTTAATATACTTTTTAAAATTCATGTTGATCATAGTATTTTATTAACTTATTAGTATTATCTTGTATATTATAACCGCATTTACTCAATTCATTAATAGCTGTTTCTGATCTTGATTTTCTATTTTGAATAGTCCATTTATTTTCTCTTAGTTCTCTTATCCATTTTTTTACATTTAAAGTGCAAAATGTTACATTATTAGATACATTGACTTCTTTAGATATACTATTAGAAATTATACAATTTAAGCCAGCAGCTGCTGCTTCAACTAATACAAATGGCTGCCCTTCAAAATGAGATGGTAAAACAAAAATATCCATAGCATTTAAATAGTCAGGTACATTATTAATAACACCAGTAAAAATAACTCTATCTTTTATATTAAGTATCTTTACTCTATTTTTTATATCATGTATCTTTTCTCCTTGACCTATTAATACTAATTTATAAGTTGAAGGCAACTTTTTTAGTAGTTCTATTAAGAAAATTTGATTTTTTTGATAATTAAATTCACCCACATGTCCCAAAAGTATCTCATTGTCCTTTATATGTATTTTTTTTCTATAATCTTTTCTTGTCTTCTCATTAAATTTATATTTAAACAAATCTATACCATTAGGAATAACTGTAAATTTATTTTTCTTAAATAGCCATTTGCCGGCTGCTCTATTACAGGCTAATCTTCCATTAACACTAAGCTCAAACAGTGGTCTTAAAGTTCTATTAATAATGGGATGTTGTGTTGTAGTATTATGACTATGTGCTATTCTTTTTTTTATTCCTGCCAATTTTGCGGCAAATAATTCAATTGCCATAGTTGTACTATTTCCGTTTACATGAACAATATCAAATTTTTTTAAAGAAAGGTATCTTTTTAAACACTTAAAGTACTTAATCGGATTTGAATTTCTTTCCAATATTTCCTTTACATGAACGCCTTTTCTCTTCAGATCATCTACTAATTTATCATCAACTTTATTAGGTGCAAGTATAGTTACATTAATATTATTTTTTACTAACTGATTTGCCGTATTAATAATAAACGTTGATATACCATTAGCCTCAAGGTTAACAGTATTAATCAATAAGACCTTCATTACTTGACCAACCTCTCTATAATTACCTCTAGTTTCTCATTAAATTGCTTATTGTTACTGCTTTCACCAGCATTTTTTGTTTTAGCAATTTGACCATAATTATCAATGGTTTGTCCTAAATCATTAATATCGTATACAGGAATGATATTATTCATTCTCTTTGCAATTAACTTGGTAAAGTCAACTTGATGATTATTTACATGTTCATGAAACTGTTCCTGTCTAGGCACTACAATTGGAACCTTTCCAAATTGAAGAGCTTCGATAAAACTTGAAGGACCACCATGAGTAATTACAATTCGTGCATCCTTTAATGCTACCTGCATTTCTTCAAATGACATCATTTTATGCGCTTCACAGTATTCAGGAATATAAGTACTGAAACCTGTTTGAACAATAACCTTTTCCTTAATATTCCCATTAGCCACTAAATCATCTACTTTTTTTATAAGCCGATTAAATGGTTGCTCATGTGTCCCCACTGTAACAAAAATCATTAGATCACCTAATTAAAATATACTTCCTAAATTAATTGCTTTTGGATAGACCTTTTTCATTTCTTCCCATTCCACAATAAAACGATCAGTAATAGGATATACTAATTTTCCAGTTAAAGTTGGTTTATCATAACGGTCAAAAACCTCAATATAAACTGTCTTAGCACCCATCAATTTACCAATATAAAAAAATGGAACTGCTACTGCAGCTCCACTAGAAATAATAACATCAGGACGTTCTTTACGGAGTACTTTAATAGCTAAGAAAGTATTTTTAATTAGATTCTTCAGATTACGATTAGTAGGATAATGACATCCATACATCTTTTCACCTTTAAGTTTGCTTCGAGCATCTTCTTTATCAAAAGTTACCCAAAAACGATCTTTATTTTGCCAAAAAGGTTTTAACATGTATAAATGTGTTAAGTGTCCACCACTAGACCCAACTAAACAAACTTTCATAAAAGATGTACTCCTTAATATGCTCCATTAGGATGAATAACCACCCCAATAGTCTTAATAATCAATTTCAAATCTTCCCACAAACCAGAATGGTTGATATACACGATATCAAGCCAAACCATCTCATCAAAGTCAGCTTCATTACGCTTGGTAACTTGCCATAAGCCTGTACAACCTGGCATAACAAGTAATCTTTGCTTATCATAATCAGTATATTCTTCCACTTCTGATGGTAGAGGCGGACGTGGTCCAACAAGAGACATATCACCGATTAACACATTCCAGAGCTGTGGCAACTCATCAAGACTATATTTTCTAATAGTATGCCCAATCTTAGTAATTCTTGGATCATCCTTAATCTTGAACATCGCACCGTTAATTTCGTTCTGATCTTCCAATTGATCAATCATCTGATCGGCATTAACGACCATTGAACGAAACTTCCACATCTTAAATGGCTTCTCATCTTCACCAATTCGCTCTTGTGAATAGAATGCTGGTCCACCGTCTTCATGTCTTATTTTTATTATTAAAAATAAAAATAATGGAGACAGCAGAATTAATCCGCTTGCACTTGCGATAATATCAAACAATCTTTTCACTGCGTGATAAACATACCGCCCATGCACTTTGGCCGGATTAACTTTTAGTTTCTCCATTACCATCATTTTTCCTCTTACCCTCAATGTTGTATATTTATAGTACTTTTCTGTAAAATAAACACTCTTTTTTAATCAATATAGCACAAATATTCAGTTAATGGCACAAATCTGCAGATTTGCAGATTAAAATAGCCAGAATTTTTTCTTTTTGCCAAGTGGTCGCCAATCTAGTTGCACATTGTCCCCATTTACTAATGCACGGGCATTATCTTGATACTGCTGAGCAAGATCACTCCCGAACTCCTTGCTCAGCTTTTTTAATGCTTCACTATATTGGTATTGTCTCTTTGGCAAATCATGCGCATCCGAAGCGAAGCAGGCACATTGGCCTGCTTCGATAAATTTGCGTGACATTTCTTTAATTTTTTTACCAAAAGTTCCCATATAAGAACTAGCAGTAATCTGCACTAAGCATCCCTGCTCAATTAATCCCTGCAAAATAGTTGGTTCTTCCAAGATTTTCTTGTTACGCTCTGGGTGAACTACAACTGGTGTAATGCCGCGTTGCATTAACTTAAAGACCATGTCCCGCGTATAAGCTGGTACGTCATCGCTTGGAAATTCCAAGAGCATGTATTGCCCATCTTCATCTAAGAAGAGGATATCGTCATCATCTAATGCCTTAGGCAAATCTCCCGAAATTCGCACTTCTTGCCCAGGAAATACCGTTAGTGGAATCTTGGCATCGTCTAACATATCCTGAAAGTTTTCTGTTAAACGAATAACGTCTTTCTTATGATTGATATACTTGCCATTAAGCATATGTGGCGTGCAAATTGCATGAGTTACACCATCCGCCACTGCTTCTCTAGCTAACTTAATTGATGTTTGCCAATCTTTAGAGCCATCATCAACGCCTGGCAAAATGTGACAGTGAATATCAACTAAAACCATTATTTCTTATTTCCTGAAAAGAAACCTTTTTTCTTCTTATCTTCTTCGCCGTAACCGTAGCCATATCCATAGCCGTAACCATATCCATAACCATAGCCGGCATTATCAGAACTAATATCGTTCATAATAAAGCCTAAAACCTTAGCCTTGGAGAAGTTAAGCATTTCAACAGCACGCTTAATAGCAGCCTTTTGTGTTTTACCCTGGCGAACTAATAAGATAACACCGTCTAAGCGGCGAGCTAATTCTTGTGTATCAGATACTTCAAGCACTGGCGCCAAGTCAATAATTACCATATCATAATGGTCTTCAACTAAGCTGATGAAGTCTTGCATTCTCTTAGAACCAATCAATTCTGATGGGTTAGGTGGTGTAGGACCAGCAGTTAAGATGGCTAAGTCATCAATCCCACTTTCTTGTACAACATCATCTAAATCCACTTCTTTAGCAGTGGAAGAGATAACTGTACTTAATCCTACATGGTTACTCAAGTTGAATGTCTTATGAACAGTAGGACGACGCAAATCGGCATCAATTAATAATACATTGCGTCCAGCTTGAGCATAAGTTACAGCTACGTTAGCAGCTACAGTTGATTTACCTTCACTTATGTTAGCAGAAGTAAAGGCAACAGACTTAATATCATGGTCAACTGCCATGAAGTTAATGTTGGTACGGATTGTACGGAACTGTTCAGTTACTGGACCTTTTGGATCTGCAACTGTAATTAAATTAGCACCGTTTTTAATGGTTTCATCTGTACCACGTTTTTTCTTAAAAAGTGACATCAGTTACCTCCTATACTCTGCGTCTCTTGCGTTGTTCACGCTTAGCTGGTTTACTGCTCTTCTTAATCAACTTGAATGATGAAGATACATGGAAGTGGGCAACATGACCTAAGTTAGTTAAACCTAATTCTTGAGTTAAGTAAGTATCATCACGAACAGTGGTATTAGTCATTTCACGAATTAAGATTACTGCGAAGGTCAATACTAAACCAATGACAAATCCTGCTAAAGTAAACATCTTAACATTAGGTGATGATTGAACACCATTAGTAGCTGGTGCAACGATTGTAACGTTATTAATGTTCATGATGTTAGGAATTTGGTCTCTGAATGATCTAGCAACTGCGTTAGCTTCAGCCTTAGCCTTTTCAGGAGTATCTGCTTTAGCAGAAACTGAGAATACTTGTGACTGTTGTTGCGTTGTAACTGAAATGCTGCTTGCTAATTGCTTAGCAGAAACGCTATATGCTTTACCGTCACGTTCGATGACTGCTGGTTGAGCTTTTCTCACTAAGACTTTTCTACCATCATCTGTAGTTCTGTACTTAGCTGGCTTAGCCTTCTTAACTACTCTAACTGGGTTAGCCAAACGATCAGAAGCATCCTTCAAGATTACATGACTAGTTACGATGTCCTTATAGGTATTAACCAACTGCATGTTAGCTTGTTGCGTTGTATATGCTGCATTAGGATCATTCTTATTGGATTTTTGGTTAACCAAAATCTGCGCACTAGAACTATACTTGGGGGAAATAACAAAGTTAGCAATTCCCCAACCTACTAATGCTAATCCTACACTCCAGAGAATCAATGCCCAGATATGTCTGCGGCAAAGTTGAAGCAATTGAGTAAGATCAATTGTATTATCAGTTTGCTTTTGTTCTTGTTCCATCTGTTTTTCCTTTAATTACGATTCATAACGTAGCTGTCTTTATTAGCAGCTACCTTTACTTTAGGCAATTCAAGAGCATCCCTAATCTTATCAGATACTCTTTGTCTTTCATCCTTACTTACGACTTCGATTTCCATCAAGCCAAACTTAGGATTCATAGTTTGTTTACTTACACCTTGAGCATGGTCTTGACTCAAGTTATCAGTAGCCTTGCGGTAATTCATACCAATCTTGTACATCTGGTTCATAGTCAAGTCAGTCTGCATTTCATCAGAAATTGAATTCAAGAACTTAGAATTCAACAAGGTTGTTGGTGAAACAGACTTCTTAAGAAGCGCCATAATTACGCGGCGATCACGATCTTGACGACCGTAGTCTTGACGTGGATCTCCGTGACGAAGTTGAGCAAAAGCTAATGCCTTCTTACCATTCATATGGTAAGTCTTACCTTCTTCGAAGTGGTAGCCCATATTATTGAACGTAAGTGGTGAAGTTACATCTATACCACCAACTTGATCGATTGCCTTCTTCAAGCCGCCCATGTTAATCATGATGTAGCCGTCAATTGGCACACTGTAATATTTATCAAGAGTTTTAACAGTTTCAGCAACTCCACCCAAAGTATACGCTGAGTTCATCTTCGTTACCCCATATTGTGGGAAGTCTGGGAAGATTGCATTAGAGTCACGTGGAATAGAAATAATAGTCGTGCTATTCTTCTTTGGATTAATGGTCATCATCATCATGGTATCAGTTCTACCTTTCCAATGACGTCCCATAGCACCGGTATCTGTACCAAGAAGCAAAATATTGATTGACTTCTTTTCATTCAATAGCGTATCTAAATTACGTCCCTTATTACTCTTGGTTTGTTTAGCAACAGGCGTATACATGTTTTGTGTTGTATCACGCAAATTCTTATAAATGTAACCACAAACAAAAAGTCCAATGACAATAATCACACCAATTACAATCCAGAATCCTCGCCAAAACTTGCGGTGGTGATGGCGATGATGGTGGTGACGGTGATGATGATGATGCATCGGTCTTTGACTTTGATCATTATTATCTGCCATGTTTGTCCCCTTTTATAATCTTACAAATCCCTCCTATTATATACTCATTTATTGCGTTTTGACCAGATGTAAAGGGGTTACAAATAAAAACAATGGGAAATTTGGCAGATTTTTCAGTGAATAAATGCAGATTTTTGTTGCTACTATTTTAGAATTCTAATTGATTTAATAAGTGTTTGTTATAATTGTGATTGACATTTGTGCTCCTCCCAATGTCCATTTTTGCATTAGGAGGTAATTATTTTGCAAGTATGGTAATCCTATTAACCGCCGTAGTTGCGCCTATTGTTGTGAATGCAGTGTTTCATGCTCTAGAGAAGCTGTTTGATGAGTGGCTAGATAATCGTCATCGCACAAGGCGGCACGATCAACGAAAGCGGAAAAAGCACAAGCGCCGCTAGCCTTAGCCATTTACACAGAACTTTAATGTCCTAAAATTTGGTGAAAATAAAAAGTCGTTACTCTTTTGTCCACTTCGAGTAACGGCTTTTTTGCTCTTATTTTTTGATCAATTTTACAAATTGGTCAATCCTATAAACTTACTATAGCATGTGTCAACTACCCTAGACTGAAGTCTAGGGCTTAGTGGCTCGTTAGCTTACGCTAACCAGAACACCAACTTGCTTAGATACGGACTTGACTTACCAGCAATA
>NZ_PCZF01000026.1:0-24953 GCF_002554115.1 Lactobacillus sp. UMNPBX4 | reverse complement strand
GCGCATCATAGTTTAGCTTGATGATTTTCTTTTGCTTAGAACTAGGATAAAAGCGTAGTTTGATACCAAAATGATAGGCTAAACTGCTCATTCTCTTCATGATTTCACCTCCTTCTGTAGATTAGATATTTATATTGTACAGGGAAGTCGAACGTATGTCTCTATTTTTAGAATAAAAAAAGCTGACTGCTAGGTCAGCTTGGCCCTATCCATCCCCGCATTAAAATACGGGGATTTTCGGGCGTTTTTCATTAAAAAAGCATATTCTTACTCGAATATGCTTTTTAACTAGATATTGTCTAATATACCAGGTTCACTCGGATCATCTTTAATTGTGACATCAGCTCCAAGTTGACGAAGCTTCTCTTGTACACGATCATATCCGCGCAAAATATTGCCAGCCTTATCAATTACAGTAGTACCATTTGCCATTAATCCGGCAATCATTAAGCAAGCTCCCGCTCTAATTTCACCAGCTGTTACTTCAGCTCCATGAAGTTGCTTAGTTGGATGAGCCAAAATAATATTATCTTCAACTTTAATATCGGCACCCATCTTCTGTAATTGTGGAATATGACCATTACGTTTTGGATAAATATTATCGATTACTACGCCTTCACCTGATTTAGCAGTTAAAAGAAGCGGTGTAATTGGCTGTTGAAGATCAGTCGCAAAGCCAGGATACACGTCTGTCTTTACTTGTACCATCTTTAAGTCCCCTGCTGGGTAAACATAAAGTGAATCTTCATCTGCGTCAACTACTACACCCATTTCTTCTACCTTGGCTAAGTAAGAATCCAGGTGCTCCTCAATAATATTATGAATGCGAATACCATTACCAATGCAAGCAGCCAAGGAAACATAAGTACCTGCTTCAATTCGATCAGGAATAATTGTATGTGGAATTTGTGCTTTAAGCATATCCACACCTTCTATTCTGATAGAATCAGTTCCGGCACCACGAATTACTGCGCCCATATTGTTCAAAAAGGTCGCTAAATCAATAATTTCTGGTTCTTTGGCTGCATTTTCAATAATAGTTTGGCCTTGTGCAGTTACACTGGCCATAATAATATTCATCGTTGCACCAACAGACGGCATTTTCAAATGGATTTTTGCCCCATGCAATCCATCTTCTGGTGCTGTAATTACAATTTGATCATTTTCATTTTTTACACTGGCGCCTAGAGCTTCAAAGCCCTTAATATGTTGGTCAATAGGACGTGGTCCAATATCGTCACCACCAGGGAAGCCTACTACTGCCTTGCCAAAACGACCGAGAAGCGCACCCATGAAGTAATACGATGCACGCAAACTCTTAATCTTACCAGCTGGTAATGGACTCATCTTAATATTCTCTGGATCAATACGTAATGTGGTTTCTCCAAAATCACAATGTACATCCATCTCGCTTAATAAATCCATTAAGTTGACAACATCAGCAATCCTTGGGACGCCTTCCAAAGTTACTGGTGTTCTTGACAAAATCGATGCTGGAATGAGCGCAACTGTAGAGTTCTTTGCGCCACCAATCCAAACGTCACCTTGTAGAGGCTTTCCACCATGAATAATCATCTGCTTCATTGGCGAAAACAAATCCTTTTCTTTTACTTTCAATTAATCATAATAATGTTAAAGGAAATTTGAGAAAAAAACAAGAGCCGAGGTCCCTCAACTCTTGTTTTCTTAAGATTTTGTATAATTCAAGTGATTATTCATTAAAATTCTTGTGCTGGAAGTCCACTAGCTGCACCGATAAATGATTTAAATAATCCTTCTGGACGTTGTGGACGACTCAAAAATTCTGGGTGGTATTGAGCTGCAATAAAGAACTTCTTCTTTGGCAATTCAATAATTTCAACCAAATGATTATCTGGTGATACACCTGAGAATACCATACCAGCTTTTTCAAATGCTTCACGATATTTGTTGTTAAATTCAAAGCGGTGACGGTGACGTTCTTGAATTACATCTTGATCATCGTAAGCTTCACGAGTCTTAGTACCCTTCTTAAGAGCAGCTGGGTAAAGACCTAAACGCAAGGTACCACCAATATTTTCTTCATCACGCTTATCAGCCATGATATCGATAATATTGTTCTTACAATGTGGTTCTGCTTCAGTAGTATTAGCATCTTCAAGATTCAAGATGTCACGTGCAAATTCTACACTAGCCATTTGCATACCTAAGCAAATACCCAAGAATGGAATATCATTTTCACGAGCATACTTAATAGCAGTGATCATACCTTCAAGACCACGAGTACCAAAACCACCAGGTACGATTAAGCCATCAGAGCCTTCCATGATCTTAGCAATGTTATCGTCAGTAATATCCTCTGCTTGAACCTTATCTACATCAATCTTGGTGTTGTAAAGGTAACCAGCATGTTGCAAAGCATCAGTTACTGAGATGTAAGCATCTTCAAGTTCTACATACTTACCAACCAAAGTAATCTTAGTGTGGTGCTTCAAGTTCTTAGCACGTTCATCAAGCTTCTTCCAAGCTTTCATATCTGCTTCTGGCTTTGGACTTTCAATATGTAAGAAATCACAAACTTTTTGGTCCATACCTTGCTTTTGAAATGCCAAAGGCACATCGAATAATGAAGGAGCATCAATGGATTCGATAATTCGATCAACAGGAACATCAGTAAAAGTTGAAATCTTGTTTTTGTGTTCTTGATCAATTGGTTGTTCAGCACGAAGAACAAGCATGTTAGGTTGAATACCGATGCTACGAAGTTCAGCAACTGAGTGTTGAGTTGGCTTAGTCTTCATTTCATGAGCTGCGTGAAGAAGTGGAACTAAAGTACAGTGAATGTACATTACATTTTCTTCACCAACTTCACGACGCATTTGACGAATAGCTTCCATGAATGGAGTTGATTCCATATCACCAACAGTACCACCAATTTCAGAAATAATAACGTCTGAATCAGTAGTAAGAGCTGCACGCATGATCTTCTTCTTGATCATATCAGTAATATGTGGAATTACTTGTACAGTAGCACCGTTGTAGTCACCGCGACGTTCTTTTTCAAGAACTTCTTGGTAAATCTTACCAGTAGTTACATTAGAATATTTACTTGTTCTAACATCAACAATTCTTTCATAGTGACCTAAGTCAAGGTCAGCCTCTGTACCGTCATCGGTAACATAAACTTCACCGTGTTGGTAAGGACTCATTGTTCCTGGGTCAATGTTAATGTATGGGTCAAACTTTTGCATGGTTACTTTTAAACCACGATTTTTAAGAAGTCGACCTAAACTTGATGCAGTAATACCCTTACCAAGTGAAGATACGACACCGCCAGTTACGAAAACATATTTTGTCATTTATTTGCTCCTTTTTAACTTATCCTTTAAACAAAAAAGCTCCCTTGTTAGGGAGCTAAACGCACATAGGGTGCCCAACAAAAATACTATCTGCTTTTTCCTCTTAAGTCAAGCAAATTAATTATCTTCGTCGTCATCATCATCGTTTAATTGTGATAATTGACCTTCAATTCCGTCTGGCAATACGTCATCTGTATCGTCATTATCTTCATCGTATTCAGAATCATCATCACCATAATCGTCATCGCTATCGTCAGCAGTAGCGTCTAAATCATCGTCTTCTGGATCATCATTATCATAATCGATAATATCATCATCACCAGTAGCGCTTGCTAAGAATGCGTTAACCTTCTTATGGTGCTTACGTGCATCGTCTTCTTCTTCATCTTCTGGGTGGTTAACTTCTTCATCAACTGATTCATATGGGAACCAAGTACGAAGTGCCCATACATTTTCACCCATAGAGATAAATTCACCATCAGTATTCATATTAGTATAAAATTGTGGCAAACGTTCACGAATTTCTTCGTCACTCTTATTCAAGTATTTTTGTACGGCATTAACGATATCGGCAAATGCCATTCTCTTACCATTATCTTCCAAAATTGCTCGTGCAACTTCGATCATTGATAATTCATCGCGGTTTTTGTCTTTAAATTTGTCTAATCCCACAGCTGTACGTCCTCTCTTTTACAATCTTTACTATTCTACTAGGCGTTTAAGTAAAAATCAACGTGACTGCATAGTTACCTATTAAGTATAGTCCATTAAAGAGGTCATATTCAAGCCGAAGTTGATGTGAACTTGCTTGCTCTTTATATTCAAGCAAATTTGTCACACTAGTCATATCCATTTGTCGTCCTTCAACAACATAGCGGCAATTAACTTTCTCACCAGGAACGAATTTCATCAAAGAATAGTTGTTATTATCTACACCGCGCTTAATTATGAGTTCATCCTCTTTCAACAACATTTTAACAGGAATGGTGCCCTCTTCTTTATAAGATACACGAATTACACCATTATTTTCTTCTAGCTGGCCTGAGGCTACTTTAGTAAAAGTTTCTGTTTCATCATCTTGTGTAATTTTACTAGTCAAATTAACCGTAATTGCTGCCATATCCTCATCCCTTTCATTGAACACTCTTGGTTGATATTTGCTATAATTTTATGTGGTTACAATCTATTTTAGTATATAATTCCAAAAATTAAATTATCAAGCTTGGTGGTTTTTATGGCAAGATTTCAAAGTGAAAAATTAAAACAAGAAGTTGTGCTCCGTGACCCTGTTCACGGTTATATCCATATCGAAGATAAAGTTGTCCTAGACGTTGTTAAGTCCAAGGAATTTCAACGCATGCGCAGAATTAAGCAGTTGGGACCTGTTAACTACATCTTTCCAGGTGCTACTCATACCCGGTTTGAACATAATCTAGGTGTATATGAACTTACTAGAAGAATTTGTGATATTTTTGCAAAAAAATATCCTTCTATCACACCAGGTGATGGTCTATGGAATGATGATAATCGCTTATTAGTTGAATGTGCAGGCTTACTTCACGACATTGGCCATGGTCCATATTCTCATACTTTTGAACATTTATTTAATACTAATCATGAAAAAATTGGACAAAAGATCATTACAGATCCTAATACTGAAATCAACAAAGCTTTAAAACAGGTTGCACCTAATTTTCCTGAATTGGTAGCCAGCATAATTGCTAAAACTTATCCTAATCCACAAGTAGTTAAGATGATCTCTAGTCAAGCTGATGCGGACAGAATGGATTACTTGCAACGAGATGCATACTTTACAGGCGTTAACTATGGTCGATTTGATTTATCCCGCATTTTACGCGTTATCAGACCTTATCAAAACGGAATTTGTTTCACTAACAACGGTATGCATGCCGTTGAAGATTATATAGTCTCTCGCTATCAGATGTACCAACAAGTTTACTTCCACCGCGTAGGCCGTTCCATGGAGGTTATTTTACAGCATTTACTTGAACGTGCAAAAGATATTTACGAAAAGGGCAATTTAAAAGTTACTTCTAGTCTAGCTAGCTTTTTAGAAGGGAATTGGACTCTTGATGATTATCTTAATTTAGATGATGGCGTCATGGAAACAAACTTTTTAATGTGGACTGAAGCGCAGGATCCTATTTTATCAGATTTAGCTAAAAGATACTTATACAGAAAACCTTTTGCTAGTGTAAGAATTGACGAAGAAACTAAAAACCTATTGCCTAAACTGAGAAATATTATTAAGCAAACAGGATTCAATCCAGATTACTACACTGCCACTAATTCTGCTTTTGACGAGCCTTATGACGCTTATAAGCCATCAGGTAAAAATGCTAATAGTCAAATTGAAATCATGCAAGATGATGGCAGTTTAATCGAATTATCCCAGCTTAGTCCTTTAGTTCGAGCATTAAATGGTACTTTCCAAGGTGATGAGCGCTTCTTCTTCCCTAAGACCATGCTTTCACATGACGAAGATCAACCGCAAATTTTTGATCCCCTTTATGAACAATTCCAAAAATACGTCAAAAATGGAGCATTAAGATACTTAAGAAAGCCTCGTAAGAAGTAAAATAGATTTATATAGAAAAGAGGTATCTGTTATGAATAATGACGATTTAAATACAAACGTAAGAACTCAAATTAATCCCGAAGACGAGATTGAACATGTCGAAAAAAGTGGCTACAGACAAGTCAAAGACTTAATGAATACTATTCATGGTTATTGCATGGATTATACTAAGCTATCATTTGATTTCATTCATGACAACAAGGACTTAATTAAGGATATTGTGAAGACAGGATGCAAGACTGGTATGGTCGTCAGCATCGCCGCAGCAAGCGTAAGTATTGCTAAAGCTTTATCTAAAAATGAATAAATTTAATTAATAAAATGGGCTAGCCAAAAACTAGTCCATTTTTGTTTGCTTTTTTTCTTTCAATTCAAGTAGCAACGCATATAAAGCCCCATATAAGTTGGCATCATTACCATACTTTGCGGCTACTACGGGTGGAGCAATCATTTGCTTACCAATCATTGGATTATTTTCTAAAATTTTATGCAATTGATTATTAATCTCTTCAATTAAGACTGGTTGTGCACTAATTCCACCGCCAATTACAAATTTGGAAGCATTAATGATAGTTTGGATATTAATGATCATGATAGCCACATTGCGACAATAACGTTGAAAGATTGCCAATGCACGTAAATTTTCTTCATTAATCGCTTTAAAAGCTGCTACACCATCATCTAGATTCGAAACATTACCTAACGCTAAATTGATTTTTTTAATCATATTAACCGCTGAACAGGTATAACCAGTATATGCTGCCATATTTTTGGCGCCTATTCCAGCGTTAGTAATCATCCAGCTAAGCTCTCCTGCTTGAAATGTCCAACCATGAACGACTCGATGATTAACTACTATCCCACCACCAACGCCAGTTCCTAGAGTAATAGCGACGCCATCAGCTACATCATGTAATTCACCATGCCATTGCTCTGCTAAAGCCGCAGCTTTACCATCATTTTCTACGCTAACCGGTACCTGATATTTTTTGCCTAAAGTTTCTTGTAAATTCAGCCCATCAAGAAATGGCAGAGCACCACCAAAATAAATAACTTTGTGCTTAGTATCAATCTTACCTGGTGCGCAAACAGCAATTCCCTTAAACTGTCCTCGATATTTATCTGCTACTTGATAAATTGACTGCATAAACGCAGCAAGACTTTCTGTATTCGTCTCTACTCTGTCTTTTTCAAAAATTTTTCCTTCTTCATCAATCAAGGCATATTTCAAATTTGTGCCGCCAATATCAAAAGATAAGTATTTTGCCATGTTTTTCACCTAATACAAAAAACGGCTAGTCAATCGACTAGTCGTTTTTTTTAAATCTTTAATTATTCATTCTTGTCTGCTTCATATCTAGTATTAAACAATGGGCTAAGTGCCTTATGTTCTTGAATGTACTTGATAGCATCCCCCATAAGTGGACCCACTGATACTAAAAGCATCTTGTCGAGCTTCTTTTCAGCTGGTTGATTAATTGAATCAGTAAGAACTAAGTTCTTAATTGGTGAAGCATTTAATCTCTTGATAGCTGGACCAGAAAGAACAGCATGAGTTGCACTAGCATAAACTTCAGTAGCACCTGCATCAATTAATGCTTGAGCTGCTAAAGTAATAGTACCAGCAGTATCAATCATGTCATCAATGATAATTGCACGCTTACCCTTAACATCACCAATAATATTCATAACTTCGGCGACATTAGCCTTAGGACGACGCTTATCAACGATTGCGATAGGACAACCTAAGAATTCAGCAAGCTTTCTAGCACGGTTAACACCACCGTGATCAGGTGAAACAACAACTGCGCCTTCTTCTAAGTTGTTACGTAAGAAGTAATCAGCAAGAAGTGGAGCACCCATTAAGTTATCAACTGGAATATCAAAGAAACCTTGAATTTGTGGAGCATGTAAATCAAGTGACAAAATACGATTTGCACCTGCAGTTTGAAGCATATCAGCAACAAGCTTAGCAGTAATTGGTTCACGTGCACGAGTCTTACGGTCTTGACGAGCGTAACCATAGTAAGGCATCACAATGTTAATTGTACGAGCACTGGCACGACGTACAGCATCAATCATAATCAAAAGTTCCATTAAATTGTCATTTACTGGATCACTGGTGGATTGAATGAGGTATACGTCTTTACCACGTACAGTTTCATCAATATTAATTTGAATCTCGCCATCACTAAAACGTTCAACACTTGACTTTGAAAGTGGTACGCCCACACGATCAGCAATCTTTTGTGCTAATGGCACGTTTGAGTTGAGGGCAAAAATCATCATATCGTCTTTATAGGACATAATTTCCTCCGTAAAAATAATTAACCAGCTCTATTTTAGCAAAAGTTGTTCCAAAAAGAACCATGTACACCTTAATTATAACAAGATTTTTTGTTTTAACAGTAAAAAAGCGGTAAAAGCACTAACTATTCCTCACTAAAAAAGTTAGAATATACTTGTACTTTCTAGTACAACGAAAATATCCTAAAAAAATAAGACATAGCGTCTTTTGACGCTACGTCTTATTTTATTTTTCTCTTAATTAACGATTAATAGCTGAGTTTTGAACAGCGTAGTCATTAATGTTTAATGATTGTGTATAACCGTTAGTTACGATTGATAAAGTAGTGTTGTTATTTGAGAATTGAATTGCGCTTTCTGGAACGTTATTAGCATTTGCAACTGCTTTAACAATTGCAGTTACTTCATCTGGAGTCAAGCTGTTAAGGTTAGCTACAGCAATCTTAGCACCGTTAAGCTTAGCCTTAGCACTAGTAATAGCACTTTCTGCTTCGTTAACTTGACCGATAGTTGCACTAGCATTGTTATTTACTATAGCACCATCTGTAATAGCCTTGTCGTATGCAGCCTTAGCAGTTGAGCTTGAAAGCTTGTAAATCTCTGAAGCCTTAACACTAGCAGCTTCATTGATGCTTTGAGTCAACTTAGCCTTATCAGCAGTAGTAGCTACAGTAACATCAGCCTTAGCTTGTTCTGGAGTGTTAACAGCATTCAAAATCTTACCATCAACAGTTACTTCATCCTCCTTTAAGTAACCTCTACCACTAGCTAACTTGTAGAACAATTGTGGAGTTGAGTTCACTGAAGTTGCAATGTATCTTAATTCAGAAACTTGTTGACTTACACCAGCATCGAATATTCTATTAGCGTATTTTTGACCTTTAATGTCGTAAAGTGAAACAACGCCCTTAGTAATTACCTTAGTTGAATTTACATCTTCAGTATCTGGAACTTCAACAGTTGCTGCACCATCTGGTTCATTAATTGGATCAAGTTCTTCGCCCTTAACCTTGCCTACATTAGCAGCCTTAACAAATTGATCATCGCCAATCTTGTAGTAAAGCTTGGTACCAATGTATCTAGCTTCTGTGGTTTTAACGGTCTTGCCCTTCTTAACAAGCTTCTTCTTGGTCTTACCTTCACCGTTATAAATGTAGGCATTCTTCTTTAAAGTAATGGTAGTTGGTCTATCAACATTACCAGCCTTAACGAAAGCAGTACCTTCTTTATCAAGTTGGTAATACTTCTTACCCTTAATATTCACAGTACCGTAAGTATCAATTTCTGTACCCTTAGTAAGCTTTGACTTACCTTCATACTTCTTGATACGCTTACCATTTACGTCGTATACATAAGCATTGTGAATTAACTTAGTGCTGGTACTATCTTCTGATTCATCAGTAGAAGGCTTATTTGAAGAAGTATTCTTTGATGATGTCTTTTTAGTTGATAAACTAGTTGCAACTTTACCATCTACGTTAGCAGCCTTAATGTATGCCCCACCACCAAGACTGTAGTAAAGAACACCCTTAATAGTCTTAGTACCATTTGAATTTACAGTTACACCTTTAGCAATAGTAGTGTATTTAGCGCTACCCATGTAAGTCTTAAGACGCTTACCATTCTTGTCATATACATAAGCGTTGTGAGTTAACTTAATAGTATTAGACGTAGTCTTTTTTGAAGTAGTTGTCTTTGATGAAGCAGCTTTTTTAGTAGTCTTCTTTGAAGTTGACTTCTTTGTTGAAGTGGTCTTTTTAGTAGAAGCAGACTTCTTTGTAGTTGTTTTCTTGCTTGAAGTCTTCTTTGTAGTAGTCTTCTTAGTTGAAGCTGTCGCAGCATTTACGTTTTGTGTAGTATTTAAAAGTGGACTAACACTCATTAATGCAGCTGCTGATACCATAATTAACTTATGACTTAATTTCATCGATAATTTACCTCATATCTAAAACTAAAATTCTAATTCATTTATATATTGTAAATCCAAATCTAAATTTTGCCAATTTTAGAAACAAAAAAGATACCCTTTCTTAAGGAAAAGATATCTTTTACTCCACATTGTTACTTAACAGTAACATCTGAAGCCTTAACGTAATAATGATTTGGCTTTAAAGCGTAGTATTTAGTGCCCTTAATAGTCTTAGTACCTAAGCCCTTTACAGTTACATCTTTACCAATGTAACTAGTGCCTAAATAGTTCTTAACACGCTTGCCATTGTTGTCATAAACATAAGCTTTCTTCTTCATTGAAATCTTAACTACCTTAATCTTGCTAGACTTCTTTGAAGTAGTCTTTTTAGTTGTTTTCTTAGCTGAGGACTTTTTGGTTGTAGTCTTCTTGCTGTCTTTCTTAGATTCTGACTTTTTAACAGTCTTCTTTGTTGCTTTCTTAACTACCTTTTTAGTAGTCTTTTTAGCTGCTTTCTTAGTTGATTTTGCAGTTGAAGTAGAAGTTACAACTTTTTTGCCGTTAGACTTAAGAGTATAAGTAGTCTTACCAGACTTGTAAGTTACTGTACCTTCAGTTGCAGCAGCAGGAATCCAGTACTTCAAATCAGTTTGGATACTGTAGTAAACTTGACCATTGATAGTCTTAACGTTCCAAATAGTGTAGCGACCACCCTTAGTTGCAGTCTTTGATGTCTTCTTACCATAGCGGTCTACAAACTTCATGGTCTTAGTCATCTTAACGCGACTATTCTTACCATAAGTATTATGAACACCCTTAGCATGTGCAATTGGTGCAGCTTGAACAGAAGCACTATTTGCCATACCTACAACTGGGCTAACGCCCATCAAAACAGCTGCTGATACCATCATTAACTTATGACTTAACTTCATAAATATATACCTACCTCATTAAAAACATCTTTGTAAATCTATTGTAGGGCTCTTATATAATTTTGCAAATAAATACTATAGCCTTAATACTTTCTTAGCAAAAAAGCGCCCTAGTTCAAATGACCAGGGTTACTTCTTTATTTATTAATTATTCCCAATCTTTATCTTTGGAAAGAGGAAGCTTGTGCCAGTAATCTGGCTTGTTAACTTGACGCCCACGTGCAATCGCCATGTCGTACTTGTTTACGTCCTTAGTAATAGTTGAGTCGGCAGCAATAAAGGCATGATCAGCAACATTGATTGGAGCAATAAGTGTTGAGCCAGCACCAATAAATGAATGATCACCAACATTAGTATGGAGCTTCTTGACACCATCGTAGTTAGAGAAGATTGTACCACAACCAATGTTAATATCTTTACCCAAGGTTGCATCCCCAACATAAGTTAAGTGACCCACCTTAGTGTTTTCACCAATTTCTGCCTTCTTAATTTCGACAAAGTTACCAATATGAGCACCCTTGCGAATAATTGCCTTAGGACGAAGGTGAGAGTTAGGACCGATATCAGTGTTGTCATCCATTTCAGCTTCTTCGATAGTTGAAGAAGTAATAGTTACACCATTACCAATCTTAGAATCGATAATTCTTGATCCATTAGTAATGTAACAATCGCTACCAATTTCAGTGTTACCCTTGATAACTACATTGCCTTCAATCACAGTATCGTTACCAATTTTTACATCTGCATCAATATAAGCAGTATCAGGATCAACAAATGAAACCCCGTTACGCATATGAGCTTCATTTATTCTTCTTTGCATGGTCTTAGTAGCTTGAGCTAAAGCAACACGATCATTTACACCAAGACTTTCACTAAAGTCAGGCATCTTGTAAGCACCAACGCGTTCACCATTGTTGCGCAAGATTTCAAGCACATCAGTTAAGTAGTATTCACCTTGAGCATTATCGTTATCAACATGCTTTAAAGCTTCAAACAATTTTTGATTGTCAAAGCAAAATACACCGGTGTTAATTTCCTTAACTTTTAATTCTTCAGGATTACCATCTTTTTGTTCAACAATTCGTAAAACATTGCCTTGATTATCACGAATAATTCTGCCGTAGCCAAATGGATTTGGAGCTTCTGCAGTTAAAACAGTAGCGGCATTGCCCTTTTCTGCGTGATACTTGAATAATTCATTAAAAGTATCAGTAGTAAATAATGGGGTATCACCTGTAACTACTAAAGTAGCGCCTTCCTTATCACCTAAGGCTTCTTTAGCAGTCATTACTGCATCACCGGTACCCAATTGCTTTTCTTGGAAAGCAAACTTAGATTTGTCTGCTAATACCTTCTCGACTTCACCTGCACCAGTACCTACTATAGTTACGATCTCAGTAGGATTAATTCCACTAGCAGCATCAACTACGTGCTCTACCATGGTTTTACCACAAACTTTGTGTAAAACCTTGTACAGCTTTGACTTCATTCGTGTACCCTTGCCTGCGGCAAGAACAACTACATATTTTTCCATTAGTAATTAACCTCTTAATAATTAAAACTTAGATCTAGTATAGCATTTAAAAGCGATCAAAATCAGTTTCATTTAAGAAGTTTCCTGGTTCTGCCAAGATGAGCTTCTTTGCCGTATCGATTTTACTAATTTTTACTAATGAAAGGTAGTTTTTGACTAATTTTTCTTTATCAAAATCAGCTTCACAAAGAACACAAATACCAGCAATCGTGCCTTCAAATTCCTTAACTAGTTCTTCCATCCCAGTTAAGGTACCGCCGCCTTTCATAAAGTCGTCCACGATTAATACTTTTGCACCTTTTTTAAGAGCACGAGTTGGCAATTCCATTTTAGAAACGCGGGCTAATGAAGATGAGATATAGTTAACAGAAACCGTTGCTCCTTCAGTAACCTTAGAACGTTTTCTAGCTGTTACAAATGGCACATCCAAGTAACGAGCTACAGCTTGTGCTAAAGCGATTCCTTTAGTTTCGACCGTCATTACGGCATCTATCTCATCATAAGCGTAGCGAGTGGCAACCAATTCACCAATTCTACGCAAATCTTGCGTATCACCCAATATATCTGATAAATAAACAAAACCGCCGGCTAAAATTCGACTTGGGTCTTCAATTCTTGATGCTAAATCAGATAAATAATCTTCCGCATGATTTTTACCTAAAAATGGAATATAGCGTACCCCACCAGCTGCTCCTGCTACAGTTTCCAAAATACCATCTTGATTATTAGCTAGTGTGTGTTTCAAAATGGCTAAATCTTCTGAAATTGAGGATTTAGCTGCACCGTATCGCTTAGCAAAGAATGGTAACGCAATTAGAGTATGGGGACGCTCCATTAAATACTTGGTCATATCAACTAATCTTTCTGAACGTTTCATGATATTTCCTTTCTAATGTTTGGCTTTATACTTAATAAATATACTCTAAAGAGCAAAAAAAAGCACTAACATTTTTTAATGCTAGTGACAATTCTGAATTGTGTTTAAGCTTCAGCTTCCTCAGCCTCATCATCAAACTTTAATGCAATATTCTTAGTTAATAAATCAGTGTAACTGTAAGAAACATGTTTAAAATTATTTTGATGTTGGTCTAAATCGACCACAAACACTGCAGGGAATGTTTCTCTTAGAATTCCCCGTCTCTTAGTAACTTTCTTACGACCCGCTTGAGCTACTACTGTTAAGGTATCACCTAAGTGAGAATCCAACTTATGCTTTATTGTGATAATCGATGTTGGCACTAAACAACAACTCCTTTGGTGACATTTTATCACATTTTAACAGTAAAATCAATATTATACACTACTTAGTGGGAATATTTCTAGCTATTTCAATAAATTGTTCAATTGTTAAATTTTCAGGTCTAACTCGTGGATCTACACCAAGCTTTTTAATTAAGGCTTCACGCTTTTCAGTGTCTGGAATCAACGTTTTCAAATTGTTATTCAGTGTCTTTCTACGTTGTGAAAAGCACATTTTGACTACCCAAACAAAGTGCTTGCGATTCTCAATTTCGGGTTTATTCTTCAATGGAGTTAAAACAACTACACTCGAATCGACCTTAGGACGCGGCATGAATGATTCATGGTTAACTTCTAATGCCACTTTGACATCCATTTCAGTTTGAACAGAAATAGTTAACGGACCGTATTCTTTACTGCCCGGCTTAGCCTCTAGCCTTTCGGCCACTTCTTTTTGCATCATTAAAGTTAAACTAGCAAAATGCAAATCTGACTCAGCTAAAGCAAAAATAATTGGAGTAGTAATGTAATATGGCAAATTAGCAACTACCTTGATTGGCTTGTTCATGTCAAAAAAGCCAGCAAGATCTTCTTTAAAATCAGCCTTAAGCACATCTTTAAGCATTAACTTAAAGCGATCTTCTAAAGGAGCATCACCAATTTTTTTAGGCAGCTCATTTTGCAAAATATCTGGCAAACTATCGTCTACTTCATAGGCAAAAACTTTTGCACCTGCCAGTAGAAGTTGCTCGGTTAAAGAACCAATACCAGGACCAATTTCAATTACTTGATCACCCGCATGAATATCTGCAGCTTCAACAATACCCAAAATTGCATTTTGGTCGATTAAGAAGTTTTGACCCAAGTTTTTCTTAGCTTTTACAAAATAGCGGTTAATAATTGCTTGTGTTCTAACGGGAGAACCAATTGGAATATTATTTGTCATTTTTCGCCTCTTCTACCGCATTTTTTAACTCATCAAGTGAAACACCAAAGGTATGCAAACGATTATAGAATTGCTTAGAATTACCATATCCAACTCTAAGCTTAATGCCAACTTGTTCCCGCAACTTACGAGAGCCTGCGCCGCCTGCTAAACCTAATTTACGATATTCGCTTTCAGTTAAATCACTTGCTTGTGGACTAACTTCATGTAAATCGCTTAATGCCTTTTCAAGTGCTTCTTTTGAAGCATGCTCTACTCCAAGACTCCCCTTTTTATGGGGTTCACCTTCTTTACGTGTAATAAAAGCCTGCTTAGCATTAGGCACAGCATTAGTTACAATTCGGCGAATTCGCTCACCGTTAAAGTCAGGATCTGTAAAAACAATAATTTGTCTATTTTTACTGAGCTGTTTCAACTGAGCTAAAACACTATCTGAAACAGCAGAACCATTAGTTTCTACCGTCTCAATTCCTGGGAAAAATTGTTTTAAACGAATAGTATCGTCTTTTCCCTCAACGACAACTACCGCATCAAAATTCTTTTTATTTAAGACCATAAACTCTCACTGTATTTTTATAAGTAGCTTCTGCAACTTTTTCAAGTGGAATATCTTTTAACTTGGCAATTGCCTCTGCAACATAACGCACATAGCCAGTCTCATTTTGACGACCACGATATGGCTTAGGTGTTAAATATGGTGCATCGGTTTCAACTAGGATTCGATCAAGCGGAGCTGCTTTAGCACTTTCATGAACTTCCGTAGCCTTGGTGAAAGAAACTACACCTGAATATGAGAAGTAAACGTTTAAATCTAAAAACTTGTTTAACCAGTCAATCCCACCATTAAAGCTATGCAAAATGGCACCATATTCTAAATTGCTATTTTTCAAAATATCGTAGCAATCAGGAAATGCATCCCTAGTATGAATATCGACCGGCATTTTTAAATCATGTGCCACTTCGATTTGACGAGCAAAAACCTCACGTTGTACATCCCTAGGCGATTCATCCCAATAGTAATCAAGACCGATCTCACCCATTGCGACAACTTTAGGCATTTTCAATTGTTCAATCAGCTTATCTTCGGCTTTTTGATCATAATCTTTGGCCACATCAGGACAATATCCCACCATCGCATAGACATTATCAAACTTTTCTGCCAAATCAACAGCTCGTTCATTAAAGTCAGGATCTTGTCCCGCACAAATAACTTTGGTTACACCCAAACTTTTGGCACGTTCAAGATAGTACTGTTCCTTCCCTCTAAAGGGCTCATCATTTAAGTGCGTATGGTTATCAATAATTTCCATTAGCCTAATTCAGCTCCAACTGGATGTTCATCACCAACAAGTGCTAATTTAACTTGACCATCTTTTTCACTAGATAAAAGCATACCTTCGCTAAGGTGACCCAACATCTTACGTGGCTTCAAGTTAGTAACAGCTAAAACCTTCTTATCAAGAAGTTCACTTGCATCTGGGTAAAACTTGCGAATACCACTCAAAATTTGACGTTCTTTACCATCGCCAAAGTCAAGCTTGAACATGAGTAATTTATTTGAGCCCTTAACTGGTTCTACTGACAAGATTTGACCAACTTGGATCTTTACCTTGTCAAAATCATCAATGGTAATTTCATTACCCTTCTTTTGTTCACTTCTAGTAGTCTTCTTTGGCTTAGCCTTTGCCATTTCGTCCTTGATGTACTTAACTTCTTCTTCAGCTTTAAGTCTTGGGAAGATTGGCTTTGGCTTTTCAATTACCTTGGTATTCCAACCAAAATCATTAAAGGCTAAATTCTTTTGATCTTCATCATCCCAGTTTAAGCCAAGTTGTTCAAACATCTTTGGTGCAGTTTCAGTCATTACTGGATAAATCATAATGGCAATCAAACGCAAGCTTTCAGCTAAATTACTCATTACATGAGACAATTCATCTTTCTTGCCCTCCTTGTTCAATACCCAAGGAGTAGTTTCATCGATGTACTTGTTAGCGCGTGCTACTAACTTCCAGATGCTGTCTAAAGCTTGTGAGAAATGAAGTGAATCCATTTGTTGACGGTAGTCTGCAATCACACTAGCAGCTGTATCTTGTAAATCCTTACCAAACTTGTCTTGAGCAACAGGAACGGGTGCAACTTGACCATCTTGGTATTGATTAATCATTGAAACTGTACGGTTAAGCAAGTTACCAAGGTCATTAGCTAAATCATAGTTAATTCTTTCGATAAAGTCTTCAGGAGTGAAAATACCATCTGCACCAAATGGAAGTGCACGCATCAAGTAGTAACGAAGTGGATCAACACCATAACGACTAGTAAGTGATTCTGGGTAAACTGCATTACCCTTAGACTTAGACATCTTACCGTTCTTCATCAATACCCAGCCGTGACCAATAATGTGCTTTGGAAGTGGCAAATCAAGTGCCATCAACATAATTGGCCAATAGATAGTGTGGAAACGTACAATTTCCTTACCTACCAAGTGAACATCTGCTGGCCAATATTTCTTAAACAATTCGTCATTGTCTGAGCCATAACCTAAAGCAGTAATATAATTAGAAAGTGCGTCAATCCAAACATAAACTACGTGCTTGGGATCGCTTGGGACAGGAATTCCCCAGTTAACAGTGGTACGAGTAACTGAAAGATCTTCAAGGCCTGGCTTAATGAAGTTATTAAGCATTTCCTTTTCACGAGAATGAGGCAAAATAAATTCAGGATGTTCCTTGTAGTATTCAACCAATCTGTCAGCGTACTTGCTCATCTTGAAGAAGTATGAAGGTTCCTTAACCAAACGTACTTCGTGACCACTTGGAGCCTTACCACCAATCACATTACCGTTGTCATCCTTATAAACTTCGGCAAGTTGTGATTCAGTGAAGTATTCTTCGTCTTCAACTGAGTACCAACCAGTGTATTCGCCTAAGTAAATGTCGCCCTTCTTTAAAAGTTTTTCAAAAATCTTTTGGACAGCCTTAACGTGTTCTTCGTCAGTAGTTCTGATGAATTTATCGTAAGAAATATCAAGACTCTTCCATAACTTCTTATATGAAGCAGCCATCTTATCAACGAATTCTTGAGGCTTAATTCCTTGAGCTTCGGCCTTTTGTTCAATCTTCAAGCCATGTTCATCAGTACCAGTTAAAAAGAAAGTGTCATAGCCTTGGCTACGCTTGTAGCGAGCCATAGTATCTGCGGCAATTGTAGTATAAGCATTACCAATAGTTAATCTACCAGATGGATAGTAAATTGGGGTTGTAATGTAAAAAGTATCTTTATCAGCCATTAATTAGTCATACTCCTTTATTCGTCTAAAATATCTATTCTATAATAACATGCAAAAAAAGGAATTGGGCTAAAACACCAATTCCTTTTCTCTAAAATTTTTCTTTTTTTAAATATAATTGCTTAATTGCCGTAGTTAATAAAACATATATTATTTCTAATGCAACAACTACCAAAATAAAGCTGATTGGCAATTGCGTTAATCCCAAACTAGCTGCCACATTAGAAGATGGCAAGACGCTGCCCCAAAGAGCCAAGCCAAAAGTTACCAAGATCACAACTGGAGTGGCACGTTGCTTAATGAATGGGAAACGTTCATCGCGCAAGACATGGATAACCATTTCTCTTGTCCACAAGGATTCCACAAATAAGCCTGAATAAAACAGCGATTGAAATACCCAATGATGAAAATCAGTTCCTACCAAGTACGGACAGATCACATAAAACATTAATGCCATAGTAATCAAATCGATTATTGCGGGAATCGGTCCAAAGTTAAGTACGAACTTAGGCCATTTATTAATTGACCATTTCTGCGGTTTCTTCACATAGTTTCTAGATACACTATCAAATGGAATCACTAAACAGCTAAGACTATAAATCAAGTTTAAAATAAGTAGCTGCAAAGGCAATAACGGTAAAAATGGTAAAGTAAGTGAAGCAATGACCATTGCAATAATACTGCCAAAGTTGGTTACCAAAAACGTCTTAATGTATTTCATTGTATTTGAAAAGACTTTACGCCCTGTAATAATCATTTGCTCAAGCAACTGGAGATCCTTTTGTTCAAATACAATATCAGCAGACTCCTTAATAATATCGACAGAATTATTAGAAGTAACAGTGACGTCGGAAACTTTCATTGCCAAAGCATCCTTATTGCCATCGCCCATGTAGCCTACTGTATGTCCATTTTTCTTTAACGCTTGAATAATCTTAACGCGCAATTCAGGAGTTAAATGAACAAAGATATTACACTTTTCAACAATTTCTGCTAGTTCTTCCGTGGTTGCTGTTTCAATTTGTTCACCATCGTAAACCGTATCCACGTTCAAACCAACTTGCAGAGCAATCGCTCTTGTAACTGCCTCATTATCGCCGGTAAAGATCTTAACATTTACATTATCATTCTTTAGATCTTGCAAAGCCTCTTTAGTACTTTCCTTAGGTGGATCAAGATATGCTAGACAGCCAATAATGGTTAAATCATTTTCATCTTTAGCCGAAAATTCTCCTACTGGAGCTGGATTCAATTTATAACCAACTAATAGAACACGCAAACCGTCATCATTTAATTCATTAATTTGGTTTAAGATTCTTTCACGCCAAGCGTAAGTCAATTTCTCGGTTTTGCCATTTACTTCAACTTGGTTAGAAATATCTAGCATCCCTTCCGCAGCGCCTTTAGTTACTAATAAGTGTTGTCCATGGTGTTCATCGTTATCAACCACCACAACGCTCATTCTTTTTCTGCTATAGTCAAAAGGAATTTCATCTATTTTATTGTAATCACGTTGGATCTCATTTACATCTAATTCATCACCAGCCGCATCGATTACTGCTTTATCAATCAAATCCTTCATCCCGGTTTGATAATAAGCATTTAAGTATGAGAATTTCAAGATGCGCGGCGTTTCTTCCATTTCTAAATCATAGTGTCGCTCTAGCACCACTTGATTTTGAGTAAGAGTACCTGTTTTATCGATACAAAAAACATCGGTTGAACCCAAATTTTGAATAGCATTCATCTGCTTAACTACTACGCCTTGCTTAGACATTTCAAGAGCGCCTTTAGTCAGATTGCTATTAACAATAATTGGTAAAACTTCAGGAGTAAGGCTAACTGCTGCAGCTAGAGCAAATATTAAGCTTTCTCCCCAATCGCCTTTGGTTACGCCATTAATTATGAATAATAGCGGCAATAAGATAGCTGTAGCAATTATCAAGATTCTAGCAAGTTGCTTCATTTCCCGATCAAAAAGAGTCGTCTTAACTTTTTTGCGTGAAATCTTCTGGACCTCTTTACCAAAAACAGTGTTATTTCCTACCGCGAACACAATGCCACTGCCAGAACCAGAAACAATAGTAGTTCCCTCATATAAAATATTAGGATAATTGAGATAATCAGCTAACATACTCGGCTTTAGAGTCACATTAGCTACTTTTTCAGTTGGTTCAGAATCACCATCAAGATAACTAGAAGAACAGAATAAATCTTTGCTAGTCAGCAGCTTCATATCAGCTGGAATCATATCACCTGCCGATAGATTGATCACGTCCCCAACTACCACATCCTCAGTTGGTAGCTCCATATTTTTACCATCACGACGAATATTGGTAGTAACTGACACCATATTCAGCAATTTTTCAGTTACCTTAGCGATCCGTATTTTTTGAATAAAATTCGCCACTACCGAAATAAGAAGCATCAGTAGCATCACGATTACAGTTTCAATATCGCTATTACCGTGAGGAACAATGTAACTAGTAAATGTAGTAAGTAAAGTCAATATAATCAACACTACAGTAAACGGTGTCGCCAAGGATTCACCCAACAATCTCCATTTAGAAGCGTTAGTGTTAGTTCTTATTTCATTTTTGCCATATTCTTTTCTATTTTCATCAGCTTTTTTAGTTGAAAGGCCTTCGGCACTTGCTTGCAATCTTGCTAGCGTTTCGCTGCGTGATTCACGTGCAATCCGTTGAATTTGTTGAATATCAACATTTGAATGTTTTTTGCTCGCTGATTTTAACATTCTTCAATTCCTCTCATTCAATAGACAAGCAAACAAAAAAGTCACCTGCTATTTCTGCAGGTGACTTGCACGCCAAACAAGGCTTTTGTCATACTCGTCGTTCAGTTTTAACACTACGTGACGTAAGCACATGCTAGCTATCTGGATCTCGCCTTAAGTCGACGACACCTATTTAACCCGTTGGCATCTCTGGATGTTTCTGGGCGATAGCGTGTGTTCACGTAGGAGTCTCACCTAACAGTTTCACTTACTATGTCTACAAAAAGTTTAAGGACTTAATTCAAATAAGTCAAGTTGCCTATTTGTGCAAATTGGAGCTATGATGCCCGAATCTTCTAAGCATATATATTATTCCCATAATTAAGAATATTAAAGCTAATGCAATCGGCAGTGCTACTCGATGGGGATGGGAAATTTTATCCTGTTCACTTTGCGATAAATCATATTTATCAAGAGCATACTGATATTGTTGATCTACTTTAGTTGCACAGGCCCGAAAAACAAACCGCAAACCTTTGTTAAAAGTAGCATTATTATGGCTGCGAAGTTGATCTACTTCAGCGCGAAGAATATTCGATCTCGTATCAGCAGTAAAAGCTCCATGTAAGTCTTTGCTTGAAAAGATTTGCACATTGCGCTTCTTTTCTTTTTGACCTACCACAATAAAAACAGTACGTTTAGAATGATTTAACGCCTTTGGTGTTAAATTCTTGAGTTTCTTTACTGTAATTACTGCTATTTGCGGTTGCTCTTTAGTCTGCAAATAACGATTATTCTTTTCTTTAATTAAAGTCTTAGTCTCTTTGTCTAAAATATGGACATGATCTTCAATATTAGGTTGCACAAATCCTGTCATCGTCATAAAGACGGCTAACAGGCCAAATAACCAAATAAATCTAGTTTTCATCTTCTTCAAGTTTATGAGCCAAGCTTTCCACATATTTCCGATCGATTTTAATTTGCTCATATGGTACCCCGCAATCATGAAGCAACTGCATTGCTAACGGATTATCACGATAATCAAAGTAATAATTGATTTTCTTTACACCGGCTTGAAGCAAAGACTTGCAGCAATTATAACAAGGGAAATGAGTCACATATATTTCCGTATCATCAGTTGATACGCCAAATTTAGCACATTGGATGATCGCGTTCATTTCGGAATGAATAGTTCGAACACAGTGCCCATCTACCATTTGATGACCTACCTCATCACAATGTGGTTGTCCGGATACCGATCCATTATACCCCGTGCCAATAATACGATTATCTTTAACCAAAACACTACCAACTAGAGCTCTGTTGCAGGTGGAGCGCTGAGCTATCACTAGTGCCTGCATCATGAAATATTGTTTCCAAGGAATTCGATCGTGCATGAACTTACCTCTGCTTATTCTTATCTATTCTTAAAGTAGTTCAAACCAATAGCATCACGAACTTGTTCTAAGGTTTCATTAGCTACTGTATTTGCCTTCTTTGAACCTTCTAAAAGCATTTCATAAATTGCATCCTCATCTTGAGCGTACTTTTCACGGCGTTCACGAATAGGTGCAAGTTCTGCTTCAAGTATTTTGTTTAAGTAACGTTTAATTTTAACATCGCCTAACCCGCCTTTTTGGTATTCTGCCTTAAGTTCTGCTACCTTATCCTTATCTGGATCAAAGACATCAAGGTAAGTAAAGACAGTGTTGCCTTCAACCTTACCTGGATCTTCAACGTGAATATGATTTGGATCGGTGTACATTGACATAACTTTCTTTTGAACTGTCTTAGCATCATCTGACAAATAAATGCAGTTACCAAGTGATTTAGACATCTTAGCATTACCATCAAGACCTGGAAGACGACCAGAACCCTTTGGTGGGAAGTAGCCCTTTGGTTCAACCAAAATATCAGTGTTGTAAACACGGTTAAAGGTTCTTACAATCTCACGAGTTTGTTCAAGCATTGGTTCTTGGTCATCCCCAACAGGAACGATAGTAGCCTTAAAAGCAGTAATATCTGCAGCTTGAGAAACTGGGTAATTTAAGAAGCCAACTGGGATTGAATCTTTGAAATCCTTTTGCTTAATTTCAGTCTTAACAGTTGGGTTTCTTTCAAGACGTGCTACAGTTACTAAGTCCATGTAGTAAGAAGTTAATTCAAACAAAGCTGGAATTTGTGATTGAACATAAATTGTTGATTTACTTGGATCAATGCCTACAGCTAAGTAGTCTAATGCTACTTGAATTAAACTGTTACGAATCTTTTCTGGGTTACGAGCATTATCTGTCAACGCTTGAGTATCAGCAATCATGATATAAGGATCGTACTTGCCAGAATTTTGCAATTTTACTCTATTTTTAAGTGAGCCAATATAGTGACCAATGTGAAGTTTGCCAGTTGGACGATCACCGGTTAATAAAATTTCTTTTGCCATAACTTCTACTCTTTTCTAATTTTATTTTATACTCTTTGCTTTTTATTTTATTTCTTATGTTAATGACCTAATTTTAACAAAATTTAAGCTATGATTAAACTATCACCAATGAAAGGAAACAAGACATGTGTAATCACTTTCGGATACCCGATTTAATGCAAATAAAAAAATATCTGACTGAAGACCTCGCTTTACCATTAACCGATCCAAAAATCGAAATAAAGCAACAAGATATTTTTCCAAATCAAACTGCGCCAGTCTTGCTCTATCAAGACAATAAATTGCAGCTCGTCAATAAAAACTGGGGCTATCCTAGTCCAGTAGATTCCAAAAAGCCGATGTTTAACGCCAGAATAGAGCGTTTTTATGAAAATAAGCCTTCTATGTGGGATCGTTCTTTTGCTAGACAACGCTGTTTAATTTTAAGTAGCGATTTTTTTGAATATGCTAAAACTACATACCAAGGAGCTAATGGCAAAAAATATCATGAACGCTACCGCTTTAAAACGGCTAATCCCATCACATTAATTGCAGGGATTTATGATCAAAATAATTTTTCTATGGTTACTACCGCTCCTAATAAAGACATAGCTCCCATTCATAACCGCATGCCACTAATCATTGATCCTGGCGAACTGCGTAGATGGCTTTTTCAAAACTTTACCAGTTTGGTTGATCGCAGCAATATTGACCTAAAAGTACAAAAAGAGCCACATCAAAAATAATTGGTTTATTAATTAAAAGCATGATAGAATAAAGAAGTATCGCGGGTATAGTTAAATGGTAGAACGACAGCTTCCCAAGCTGTAGATGCGGGTTCGATTCACGCTATCCGCTTTTTTTGTACAAAAAAACGGATGAGATTTTTTCTCATCCGTTTATTTTTTACGCCATGATAACGGTTAAAACGCCACTAATGATAGCCAAATAAATCGGCATCCAGAGCGTTTGTGTATAAAGATAACTCCAGGCAAATAGCCCGCCATAGATAATCTCAATCACAACCAACAAAAGTGAACTTTGAAAGTTTAACAAACTAAAAATAATTCCTGAAACAATGATTCCTGTTACTGCAACTTGAGTAGTACTTCTGCGAAAAGCATAATTAAACAAAAATCCTGTTGCAAGGAATTCTTGCAGAATTGGTAAGATAATTCCTTGTACTAAGATCAAAAACCAAAACATGTCAACTGATTCATTTTTTAAATAAATCAATTGAAAGTCATAATGTGGAATCTTTTCATATGCTTGTAAATACGATATAAGAATTCGAGTAGCCGTGATTGCCAAAGTAAGCAACATTACCGTAGAAAAACTGCCTAGCCATGGTAATTTAAAATCTCGAGCAAAAAAACGTTGTTCGCGATTAAAGCGATAAACATAAAATAATAAAATCATTGCTGCAACAAGGCAAAACAAAATCAAATCCCAAACATGCAATGGCGTCTTCCTAGTCACTAGCTTAACGACTGCAAAGACGATAACATACCCTACCAAGTACACTGCATAGCGGATAACGTTTCCCTCTCTCGATTCTGGCGTATTCAAAATTTTCACTCCTACTCTGGATTGTATCCTACAAAATCAATATTATACCAAAAAAATACAGTTTATTAAATACAGATAGGGCGTCCGTAAGTGTCAATGTTTTTGCGGTAGCCTTTAAACCATTAGTCTAACCTTAATTTC
>NZ_PCZF01000025.1:0-30386 GCF_002554115.1 Lactobacillus sp. UMNPBX4 | reverse complement strand
GAATCTCAAAACAAATTTGCATCATTCGTTCAACAAGTCGACAAATCAAAAGTTGTTAACGCATCCATAATGAAATATATTATTAGTATAAGGTTTTACCTGTATTTTAAAGAAAACAAAGAAGGTGCTAGGTAAATGACCAACTTTGATTATCTGAAAAAAGAGAAAAAGTTTAGCGACTTTGTAAATATAGCTATTACTGCTGAAAAAATAATTAATGTGGATGCTGCTAGTTGTATCCTTGATTGTCGTCGAGCAATGGAGATTGCGATTAAATGGATGTATTCAGTGGATACAGCATTAAGACGTCCTTATCAAGATAAATTAATTAGTTTGATGAGTTCTGATGATTTTCATGGAATTGTTGATTATGATCTATGGAGACAGTTAGACTTAATTAGAAGATTGGGTAATATTGCTGCCCATTCAGCTAGAAGAATTGAACGTGATCAAGCTGTCTTATGTTTAAAGAACCTTCATGCTTTCTTTGACTTTATTGATTATTGCTATGGTGATCATTACGAGCAAGTCCCGTTTGATGAGAAGCTATTAGGTCAAACACCATCTGCTATTGTTACTCCTGAGCCAGCTAAGATTCAAATTAGCTTAGATAGTTTAGTTAAGAAAAATAAAGGTATTCAAAAGAAACTTTCGCATCGTAGTGAAAAGAATCGTCAAGAAAAAGAGGAAAGATTTACCCCGGAAAATCCTCTTGATTTATCTGAATTCAAGACGAGAAAGATCTATATTGATACTCTCTTAATGGATGCAGGATGGACAGAAGACAAGGACTGGATTGATGAATTTGAACTTGAAGGAATGCCTAATAGTTCAAAAAGTGGACGGGCAGACTATGTGCTTTTAGATAATACTGGCATTCCTCAAGCAGTAATCGAAGCAAAGAAAACATGTGTGGATGTTTCTAGAGGTCGGCAACAGGCCAAACTTTATGCGGATTTAATTGAAAAGAAATATCATAGAAGACCATATGTCTTTCTGACTAATGGCTTTGAAACAAGATTTATCGATAATGAACATCCCGAACGTAAAGTATCTGGCTTTTACTCTAAACGTGATTTAGAGAAACTGCGTAATCTACAAAACATGAAACAAAAGCATCTTGATAATATTCAAGTGGATGAAAATATTGCTGGAAGATATTATCAAAAGGCTGCTATTAAAGCTGTTTGTGAAAGTTTCGATAAAAAGAAAAAACGCAAAGCATTGTTAGTTATGGCTACAGGTTCAGGTAAAACCAGAGTCGCTATTGGTCTTAGTAAAGTTTTAATTAATGCTGGTTGGGTTAAAAATATTCTTTTCTTGGCAGATAGAACTGCGTTGGTCACTCAAGCTAAGAGAAGTTTTGTTAATTTGTTGCCTGACTTAACTTGTACTGATTTAACCAAGAAAAAACGTAATTTAAATGCTAGATGTGTTTTCTCAACATATCAGACTATGATGGGATGCATTGATTCTCTTAAAGATGATCAAGGTAAATTATTTACTGTAGGTCATTTTGATCTAATTATCATAGATGAAGCTCACCGTTCAATTTATAACAAATATCGTGATATCTTTAATTACTTTGATGCTCCAATGGTGGGATTAACAGCTACTCCTAAGGATGAGATTGATAAAAATACTTATTCTGTATTTGAATTAGAAGATGGTGTCCCAACTTATGGATATGAATTAGCTAATGCTGTTAAAGATGGCTATTTGGTAGACTATGTTTCTATTGAGACTAAAATGAAGTTCATGGCTCAGGGGATTAAATATGATGAACTATCTGAAGCGGATAAGGAATCGTATGAGGATACTTTTGAAGATGAAAATGGTGAACTTCCGACATCAATTAATCCCTCCGCTCTTAATAATTGGATTTTTAATGAGGATACGATAAAGAAAGTTTTGAACGTTGTAATGACTCAGGCTTTAAGAGTTAATTATGGTGAAGAACTAGGTAAAACGATAATTTTTGCTCAAAACCATAAACATGCTGAAGAAATTTTGCGTATCTTTAACAAAGAATATCCAGATTTAGCTAAGGGCAAAGATGGAAGACCTTATGCACAAGTAATTGATAATTATATTAATTATGCTCAGTCTGCTATTGATGAATTCTCAGAAGGCGATAAGATGCCCC
The DNA here is from genome assembly GCF_002554115.1 of Lactobacillus sp. UMNPBX4. Taxonomy (NCBI): domain Bacteria; kingdom Bacillati; phylum Bacillota; class Bacilli; order Lactobacillales; family Lactobacillaceae; genus Lactobacillus; species Lactobacillus sp. UMNPBX4. Next base: position 28,240 of record NZ_PCZF01000025.1, on the reverse strand, counting down.
GAATAGCTATTTCTGTTGATATGCTTGATACAGGAATAGATGTGCCGGAATGCTTGAATTTAGTCTTTTTTAAGAAAGTTTATAGTAAATCAAAGTTCTGGCAAATGATTGGTCGAGGTACTCGACTTTGCCCTAATTTAATTGATGGAAAAGATAAGTCCAAGTTTTATATATTTGACTTTTGTAGTAACTTCGAATTCTTCAGAATGGGCAAAGGTCGTGAACCTAAGGCCACTTTACCATTACAAGGAGCACTGTTTAATCTAAAATTTCAATTGGTTTACAAGCTGCAAGATATTAACTATCAAACAAATCCAATGATTAGTTATCGAAATACACTAATTGACAACTTAATTAAGAAGGTAAAGCAATTAAATCGTGACAACTTTGCTGTAAGGCAGCATATTAAAGATGTTGATGAATATGCGAATAAGGTAAACTATGAAGAACTTACATACAGTGATTGCTTAGAAGTAAGAGAAGAAGTATCACCTTTGATTTTGCCAGATGAAGGGGATTCAGCTGCCTTTCGATTTGATGCATTAATTTTTGAATTAGAACTTGCCAATATTTCAGATAAACCGGCTGGTAGATATAAGACGGATATCATAAAGAAAATAACTGCAGTTTCTAAAGTTGCTAACATTCCTGAAATTGCTAATCAGAAGGACTTAATCAAAAAAGTTATTGAAACAGATTATCTTAATAGAGCGGGTATTGAAGATCTAGAATATATTAGAAAAGCTTTACGTGATTTAATTAAATATATTCCTAAGAATTCAATAACCTTTGATACAGACTTTAATGACGAAATATTGGATACTTCTGTTAATGAAGCTGAGTATAATACAGATACTTTAAAGAACTATAGAGCTAAAGTAGAGTACTACATTAATCAGCATCAGAAAGATAATCAGGTTATTGCTAAATTGAAGAGCAATCAGCCGTTAACAGATGCCGATCTAAAGAATTTAGAGAAAATATTCTGGAAGGATATTGGTACTAAAGAAGATTACACTAAAGAATATGGTGATCAGCCATTAGGTGAATTTATTCGTAGTATTGTGGGATTGGATATGAATTCAGCTAAAGAAGCATTTGCTGAGTATCTGAATGATAAGTCTCTAAATTCAAGGCAGATTTATTTCTTAAATCAAGTAATTGAATATATTGTTAAGAATGGTATGATGAAAGACTTATCAGTATTGCAAGATTCACCATTTATTGATCAAGGTAATATAATTGAGTTATTTGGCGACAATAAGACATTATGGTTAGGAATAAAAGAAGTTATTAATAATATCAATCATAACGCGGATGTTGTAGCTTAATGGGATTTAAATAATGCTAAATTACAAAAATTTAAAACATAGTGAGAATGAAATGCCAACTTGGGATGGGTTCTTAGGTCCAACTTTACAAGTAGCTTCAATGAAGAAACATTGGCAAATTCGTGAATTAGAACATGCAGTTATTAAAGCAATAAATTTACCGGAAAACTTAGTTAACTTACGATATGCTTCTAAATATCATGATCTGATTGCACAAAATAGAGTTAACTTTGCAATAAGCGATCTAAAAATTTCCGGATTATTGAATTGTCCCAAGCGTGGTCATTATGAAATCAGTGATTTAGGCAAGCAGACACTGGTTAAGTTGGGTACTGATATTACAGCCAAATATGTTCACTCTTTACCGATGTACATTGACTATCAGAATAAGCGGAGGCAGAATAAATCTGATGATAAAGCGGATAATGATATTCAATCTCTTGAGTTGACGAAGGGACAGATTCATAACTGGTTTGATAAACAAAAGGAGAATTTATCTGATGCACTTTTAACTAAGTTAAGAGAAACAGATCCCTTTGTTTTTGAACATATGATGATTGAGCTTATGACTAGAATGGGCTACAAAGGTGCTGATGGTAAAGCTTTTGTTACTCAGAAATCTAATGATGGTGGAATTGACGGAATCCTAAATCAAGATGCGCTAGGACTGAGAAAGATTTATGTTCAAGTGAAACGATATGCTGAAGATAATACTGTCGGTCGGCAAATAATTAGTCAGTTTCATGGTGATTTGGACCTACAAGGAGCTGGCTCTGGTGTATTTATTACAACATCTTCATTTACTAGAAGTGCAGAAGAAGCTGGTAAGAAGTTTAATATTAAATTGATCGACGGTGAGACTTTAACTAAGTTGATGATTGAATATAAAGTGGGCGTTCAAGTTCAGGATACTTTTGAATTACTTGAAATTGACGATGACTTCTTTAAGAAAGAAAATTAAGCTAAAAAATAGTATCCCGTAATTTAAAGGAGATACCATTTTTAAATGTCTCATTTCTTATCCTTAAAATTAATCACCTTAGAAGGATCAATTTTAGTTCTACTCTTATCCTTTTCCGCTATTTCAGAATCAATTTTAGGAAAGAGAGCATTCCAGAATTCCGTAACAGCATCATTTTCATATTTTTCTTTAGGATCTTCTTTTGTATGACCGTTCTCATCAACGGCTTGTGGACCTTTGTACTTATCTTGTTCAGCCTTAGCCAACATTGCCGTTGCAAAACTATTAACTTTAATCTGTTTTCGCGGTTTATTCTTTGGTCGTTTATTTTTATCAGGTAAGTCTGTTACTTTTTTCATGAGTTCTCCTTAAATTATAATATAATCTTGAATCATTTGATGAAAGGTATCAACCTGTCATTTTAGTAAAAATATGTATAATAAGAGGCACTGCATTTAAGTGGTGCCTTTTTGCTTAAGCAAATTGTCTAGGGTTTACATCATGAGCAGTTCCAACAAGCTGTATTTTTTCCCGAAGATGGTGTGTTTGTCGGGAACCAAATGATAGGAGTTCTTCAATCTCTTCATAAACTTGTTAGTGAATAATTTTTTCTTTTGCCCATAAAGCGTATGTTGATTCAGCCATTGTTCTGCTTGATTTCTTGATAGATATTTCATAAAATCTTCCTTTATGTTATTCAGAGCGCAAGTACTTTGGCTGTACCTCTATACACCACTATTGTAGTTCTTTGAGTATTGAATGTATAAAAATTTATAGAGGGCATAAAGATAGACTATCTTCATAAAAAAAACCAAAATAAGAATTAAAGGTATATATTTATGAGGTAAAATTATGAAACTCAATAAAAAAATCATCTTAGTTTCAGCTGCAGCTTTAATGGCATTGAGTCCAGCTATCGCTTTGACTCAAAACAATGAGCCGGTTTTTGCAGCTAGCAAGAAAGCCGCCAAAAAAACAATTAAAACTAGTGCAAATGGTATCACGCTTTATAACAAAAAGGGTAATTTTTATACTGGCAAGAAAAAAGTTAAGAGTAATAGCACAATTAAGACTTATGGTAAGCCTGTTTGGATTACTAGTCGCATTTCACTTCTGTCAAGCGATAGTTTTCCAATAATCAGAATTAATAATGGTCAAAATTACGTGTGGCTTGGTGACAATGGTTATATTAAGTCTAATTGCTTAGGCAGTATTAGCAACAAGGGTGTAATTAATATTGCTCGTAAAGGTTACGTTTATGACAAAAACGGCAAGCGTTTGAAATCATATCGTGGTGGCAAGGCAACTGTAACTCGTAATCAAAAGATTAAATATGCTGGCAAATTGACAGAAACTTCACGTGAACTTTACTATTACGTTGGCAGCGGTGCTTATGTTAAGGCAAAAGATGTAAGCCAAGTTGCCGGTAAAAATGTAATGTTCTTGAAAACCAACACTTATGTCTACAACAAGAAGGGTCAACGTATCAAGAAACAAGGTACTTTAAGAAAAGGTACTTTAGTGACATACAGTGGTAGTGTCAAAGCAGCTAGTTCATCAGATGATTTCTTCTTCTACCCAAGTGAATCTTCTAATAAAGATCCACAAGCTTTGAAACAATACAAGATTAAAGGGAAAGTTTACTACGCTTTAGGTGGCGGTCGCTACGTTAAGGCAGTGAATGTAAGTAAAATCAATGGTCAATATGTCTTCACGAAGCAACCAACTTATGTAGTTCCACGTGCTGATATGTATGTTTTGAACAAAGATTTAAAGGAAACTTCTAAAGTTGTTCGTGCTGTTAGCAAAGTTAAGATTGATCAGGTTTTGCTCGATACTGACTACACTAACCCACAATTGTATGTCAGAATAGCTGGCACCAAGGACCAATTCTTGTACTGGACTGATGCAGGTGATTATCCAGATGAAGATGAGGGTAATTTTAGCTTTAGATTCTTCATGGATGATAATCATAATTTTGCGGAATCAACTCAATCGTTGGTTACTTTTAAACAAGGCCTAGAAAAGACTACACCACTTTACAATGATCAAGGTCAGCTAGTTGATTTAGGTGGCAAATATTTGGAAAAGGCAGCTCGTGGCAACTTTTTGCCTGAGAACAATTATCAGGTTGATTATGCTCGTTACATTTGGGTACCTAGTGAAAAGAAAGCAGAACTTTTCTATCACTTAATTGGTACTACTTTTTCAATGCGTGATCCACATAGTAAATATGAATACACTTGGGTTAAGCAAAATATTGGTAGTGTCTATGTAAAGGCGAGTGATGTTACTTTCAAAGGTTTGAAAGTTAAGACTCAAAATACTGCAGAAGAAGCTACCAAGTTAGCTGAAAAGTAGAAAAATATTGAAGCGCTTTCGTTTGACGGTGCTTTTTATGTCAATAAAAAATTCTAAAATATTTATTGACAACAGCTAAAAGAAATATTGATATAACATTAAATTCATTTAAGAAAGGAGTCACATATCATGTTAGAATCACAAAGCGCATTAACAGTAGAATTACGACGCCGCCACCAAAATGATGGTTTATTTGTGATCCTAAATTATGGTGTGCGGCGATCCTAATCTCAGATAATTGATTTACTAATTATTCTATGAAGGTTCACATTCCTTAATTGGGATGTGGGCCTTTTTTTATTTTTTAGAAAAGAGAAACGACTATGAAAGCTATTAAATTTATCAGTACTACCGGTTTACTTATTGGTGCAGCTTTAAGTTTAACTGCATGTGGTCAGAATAATAAGAATGCAGCCAAGACTGCGAATAAGTTTCCTGAACAAACCCCACAAAAAACAGCAAAACAGGGCAGGACTTTAACCTATGCTATTGAAACTGATACTCCTTTTAAAGGGATTTTTGATAGTCAGTTATCAGTTGATCAAGTGGATTCAGACGTAATGCAATTTGGTAATGAGGCTTTGTTCGATACTGATAATCAATATAAGATTACTAATAAAGGCCCAGCTACTTTTAAATTAGACAAGAAAGCCAAGACAGTAACAATTACTGTTAAGAAAGGAGTTAAGTGGTCCGATGGCAAGCAAGTGGTTGCTAAGGATTTGGAATATCCATATGAAATGACTGCCAATAAAGCTACCAACAGTCTACGGTACTCAGATTCTCTAGCTAATATCGTAGGAATGAAAGCCTATCACAATGGCAAAGCGAAAACTATTTCAGGCATAACTTATCCTGATGGTGAAAATGGCAGAACTATTGTCATTCATTTTTTAGCAATGAAGCCAGGGATGTTGCAATCTGGTAATGACTATTTTATTGAAACGGCGGCTCCATATCATCATTTAAAGGATGTACCTTTCAGTAAATTAGCTTCATCAGATCAAATCAGAAAAGATCCATTATTCTTTGGACCATATAAAGTTAGCAAAGTTGTCAGAGGTCAGTCAGTAACTTGGGTTCCCAATAAATATTATTGGAGGGGTAAACCAAAGTTGAATAAGATTGTGGCGCAAGTTGTTTCGACTAAATCAGCCAGTCAAGCGATTAAGAGTCACAAGTTTGATATTGCAGATGTAGTTAACTCTGATTGGCAAGCCGTTAAGAACGCTAAGAATACTAACTTTATTGCTAAGATCTCTCTTGCATATAGTTACTTAGGCTTCAAAGTCGGGAAGTGGGAGAATGGCAAGAATGTCATGGATAAGAATGCCAAGATGAACAATAAATCTTTGCGTCAGGCAATTGCCTATGCCATGAATATTAATCAAGTTGAAAAGAGATACACGCAAGGTTTGACTTTCAGAGTGCCAACTTTGATTCCTGCTCAATTTGGCGATTACTTCGATAAGAATGCTAAAGGTTTTCCATACAATTTAAAGAAAGCCAACCAATTATTGGATAAAGCTGGCTACAAGAAAAAAGGCAAATGGAGGGTTCAACCTAATGGCAAGCCTTTGAGTATTCACTTGGCCGCAATGACAGGTTCCGCAGTGCAAGAGCCGATTATTCAGAATTATATTCAACAGTGGCGTAAAATCGGCTTGCATGTAAGCTTAACTGGTGGCAGATTAATTGAGTTCAATTCCTTCTACGACAAACTGGACCACGATGATAAAAATGTCGATATGTTTATGGCAGCTTGGTCATTGTCATCAGAGCCTTCACCAAGAGGGATGTACAGCGAAACTAACCCAATGAATGACTCTAGATTCGTTACCAAGGAAAACAATAAATTGCTTGATGAAATTGATTCTACTAAGGCATTCAATCACAAGTACCGGGTAGCAGCTTTTCATAAATGGCAACAATATATGAATGATGAAGCTTATATTGTACCAATGACTAACTCTTATGCGATTCAAGCTGTTAATAATAAGATCGTGAACTACTCGTTAAAACCAGCAGCTGCAAATAGTGTTTGGTACAAAGTAGGCTTTAGTAAGTAGTTAATTTCTTAACGTTAAAGATGGTGTTCGTTTGAATTATGAGACTGGTAATAGTCGAATAGAATAAAAAGAAAATGATTCAATACCACTCAAGGTACTGAATCATTTTTAATTTGCAATCAAAATTTTCCAAAGTGAACTGCTAGTGTACCAGTTCTGGGGCTGAATAGCCGCTAAGCTAGCTACAATGATGAAGATGCCACCAATGGCAATAGATAAGGCAAAGATGTAATTAACCATGGTGAACTGCGAACTTTCATTAATAGATTGGCGCAAAATATGGATAGCAAGTGCAACTAAAATCATCCCTATTGAGATACCGATTTGGTAAAAAACATACATCAACTTTTCCCCAGTCTTTTTAAATCTGTTAAATATTATATGATTTTTTGAATAGTAAACAAAAATTAAAATTAAATTTGACTTATATTAATAAGTCTATTATTATTCACACTAAAGTATGATGTTTCATGAATGAGAGATATATAAATGGATTGGACCATTATACAGCAGGCATTGCCAGCATATGGGCATGGCTTCGTTCTTACCGTTTGGCTCTCATTGGTTGGGATTATTGGCTCAATCATTGTTGGAGTCATTGCAAGTTTGCTGCAATATTTTAAGACCCCGATCTTAAGTCAGATTGCAACAGCTTATGTCGAATTGGCACGCAATACACCGCTTTTAATTCAACTTTTCTTTTTGTATTATGCATTTCCAGTAATTGGTTGGCGAATGTCATCAATTACTGCCGGAATTATCGGTTTGATTTTCCTTGGGGGAGGCTACATGGCTGAAGGGTTCACCGGTGGCTTCCAAGGGGTAACGGATAGTCAAATCAATTCTGGCGAAGCTTTAGGAATGAATCGCTTTCAATTAGCAAGATACGTTGTGTTCCCGCAAGGATTTGCCTTAAGTATGCCAGCTTTGGCAGCTAATGTGATTTTTCTTATTAAGGAAACATCTATCTTTACAGTGATTGCGATTCCAGAATTGACTAATACCGCATTGGACCTAATAGGAATGTATTACCGGTCTAACGAATATCTTTTAATGTTGGTTATCGGCTATGTGATTATTATGATTCCAGTAATTTTGCTTTTAAACTGGCTAGAAAGGAAAGTTCGTTATGGCGCATTCGGGGATTAATGTCTTATTTAGCGGCAGCAACTTTGATCGGCTATTAGTTGGTTTATGGACCTCTATTTGGATTGCTGCTTTGTCAATTATCATTGGATTGCTTATTGGAACTATATTCGGTGTTCTTCGGACAATGCCGAATAAAATAATTCGTTGCATTTTAAGAGTCTACATGGAGATCTTTAGGATTTTACCTAGTGTAGTTCTACTTTATTTGGTTTATTATATTTTGCCTCGTAGCTTGCATATTAATTGGCCGGGTACTTGGATGGCAGTCTTAGCTTTTTCGCTTTGGGTAGCAGCAGAGTTCAGCGATATTGTTCGTGGGGCTTTGCAATCCGTGCCATTAGCTCAAAAGGAAAGTGGCTTGGCATTGGGTTTGAGTAAGATGCAGCTTTTCTTGTATGTTTTGTTGCCTCAAGCATTCAAATTAGAGTTACCAGCTACGATCAACTTAGCAACAAGAGTAATTAAAACAACTTCTATTTTAATGTTGATCAGTGTAATGGATGTTATCAATGTAGGACAACAAATTATTGAAGCAAATAATCAAAAATTCCCAACAGGTGTTTTTTGGGTTTATGGTTTGATTTTCTTCTTTTACTTTATCCTGGATTATCCTTTATCAGTATGGGCAAAGAGTTTAATGGCAAAGCAAAAATAGGTGAGAAAAATGACTGAAGAAATTTTAAAAGTGGAACATCTAAACAAGTTTTATGGTGACTGGCAAGCACTTCACGATATTAGCTTTAATTTGAAAAAGGGTGAAGTTTTGGCGATTCTGGGTCCCTCAGGTTCAGGTAAATCAACACTCTTAAGAACACTGAATGGTTTGGAAAATTATAAAAATGGTGAGATTGTCTTTCATGGTAAAAAGGTCCAGTCCTCTCCAAAAGAATGGCAAGCTATTCGACAAAAGATTGGCATGGTTTTTCAATCATATGATCTTTTTCCAAACCTAACAGTAATGCAAAATATTCTTTTGGCACCTACAAAGGTCCAAAAACGGGATCGAGCAGAAGTAGAACAAGAAGCACATCATTTGTTAAAACGGGTAAATATGGATCAATATGCTGACACGTATCCTCGAGAATTATCTGGTGGTCAACAACAAAGAGTGGCAATTGTCCGTACTTTAGCTATGAAGCCTGAAGTTATTCTACTTGATGAAATTACTGCATCTCTTGACCCTGAAATGGTTCGTGGTATTGAAGATATTGTTAAAAAACTTTCAGAAAATGATCATATGACAATGATTTTAGTTACTCACCAAATGAACTTTGCTAAACGTGTCGCTGATCAAGTCCTCTTTTTGGAAAAAGGCAGGATTATTGAAAAAACTCCTTGTGAACAGTTCTTTACTGAATCACAATCTGAAAGAGCTCAGCAATTCCTCACTGATATGGACTTCTAGGGGGATGAAACTATGAGTGGACGAAAGATATTCAACACTATTATTAGTGTAATTGCCGCTGTCGTAGTGTTAGCTTCAGCTTATATGGGTTTAACTAAACCATATCTAGCTCGTTCTGCTGGTGGTAGCGGTTGGAGTAACAATAATAGTGTGACCCAAATTAAGCGTCGAGGTTATATTCGAATTGGTGTTTATGGCGACTTACCACCATATGGTTGGGTTAACTCTCAAGGTAAACGGGTTGGTTTTGATTTGCGACTTGCACGAGAATTAGCTAAAGAATTAGGTGTGAAACCACGATTTACCCAACTTAACGGAAATAACCGGGTTGACGCATTGAATTCTAATAAAGTAGATATGGTCTTAGCCAACTTTACCAAGACTCCAGAAAGAGCAGAAGTAGTAGATTTTGCCCATCCTTACATGAAAGTATCAACTGGTGTCGTTTCACCTAAGAGTCACCCGATTACCAGTGAAAAGCAATTGCGAGGGAAACAATTGATTCTTTTGAAAGGATCAACGGGTGAAAATTACTTTGCTAAGCGTCCTGGAATAAAGCTTTTACGTTTTGATTCAGAAACCCAGCAATTTAATGCAATGAAAAATAAGCGAGGAGCTGCATTAGCTGATGATAACTCCTACTTATATGCCTGGATTAAAAAGAATCCGCAATATGTAGTCGGAATTAGATCAATTGGTCCTCACCAATTTATTGCACCTGCTGTTAAGAAGGGTAACAAATCTTTATTGAAGTGGACTAATAAACAAATCGATCGTTTGACTGCTGAAGGTTTCTTCAAGAAAGATTACCAAATTGAACTTAAACCATACTTTGGTAAAGGAATTGTGCCTAGCGACATTTTGCTAAAGTAGACTAAAAAGGAGAATCAATTCAAAGTTTGAATTGGTTCTCCTTATTTTATGCCGAAATATTTTTTAGCCGCATCGCTCATCTTATTAGGTGACCAGACCGGGTACCAAACGAATTCTACATCAACATTTTTAACTTACTCGACTTGTCCAACTTCTTTTCAAAGATTTCATCTGGGGTATGATATGCTAAGATCTTTCTCGGCAGTGAATTGCACCAGGTTTCAATATTAATGATGTATTGAAGATGTCGTTCCAGTGCTCGCTGTATTGTTTTTGAAGCGTTCTAAAAGCATGCATGACACTGGCAGCGGTCTTATCGGGAATCCGCAAGATTAAAAACTCGCGACTCATTCGCTCAGACAAAGTCAGCAGTACTTGATCATCTCTAGTCTTATGTCCTAAAACCAGATCGCATTCCCAATGGCCGAACTCTTTTCGATCGTTGATATCTTGTGGACGTTCTTCAATGCTTCGGCCAAGCTTTCTCTTATTTTTGCGGATGCGATGAATTTTAGTGTTGCGTTTTAACTTTTCGGGCAAATCACAGTTTCTGATATCCATTAATCCTTGATCGACATAGTTATACAGGGTTCTAGTACAAACCGTTTGATTACTAGAAAATTCTCCTATAGCCAAACTGCGATTGGCACATACATCAAGCGACCAGTCGTCTTCAGAGAAATGCTTGTTAACATATTCGATAAAATCAGATTTCTTCAAGAGGTCTGATTTGCGGCCACAATGGTATCGATTAGCCCGATAAACGCTTTGACCGTGATCAGCCTTGTACCGCCTCTGTTTGCCATGATAAAGAGAAACAGTACCGCGTTTGACTTCATATCTGATGGTAGACGGGGAACAACCAAGTTCACGTGCAATAAGCCGTCTTTGATACGAGTTTGGATAATAACCCGCTCTTCGAATGATAAGTGTTTGCCTTTAATGCGCTGATTCATAGTAGAATATAAAGAGTCCATTTGTGACCTCCAATAGAAGTTTTTGTGGTTATTAACATTCTATCAAACAGGCCCAGATGGGCTTTTATTTTTTTACAAAGTGTTCAATTTAATTTTACAGTCGGCGTAATTAAAAATCATGAATTGGAGGGGAAAATATGAATGAGGTGATTTTGCCGCGCAAACGCTGGCAACAGATCTTTAACGTGCAAATGATTTTTGCACTAATCGTAACAATTTTAGAAATGATTCCTAAGCGAGGACACACTGCAGGTAATATTTTTCAGTTAGTATTCTTATGCTTAGTCATTGGTTTAAATTTTTACGTTCAATTTAAGCGTAAAAATCCTAGCAAGCTTAATCATGAGATTACTCGCTGGATAACTCTCTGGCTGTTTAACGGTTATTTCATTGATGTCTGGTTAGCAACAGGTAATTATTTATTACTTTTCAAACTTCTTGCCCCAAGCCCATGGGTCTTCGTGCCAAGTCTTCAATACATCGTATTGTTCACTAGAGATATGACCTGATTCATTTTCCTTCTTAAGAAGTTCTGGGTAAGAAAGAAGTGGAGCATATTTAACGCCGCTCTTGGCAAAGTTTTCTTTTGCGTCTGGCAAGTAGTAGGTGAAGATTGAAGATACGCCGATTACGTTGCCACCGTCTTTTTCAGTTGCCTTAACAGCGTTCAAAACTGAACCACCAGTAGTGATTAAGTCGTCGATTAAAACAATCTTATCATCCTTTGAGAAACGACCTTCAATTTGACGACCCTTACCGTGATCCTTTGGCTTTGGACGAACATAAATCATTGGAAGGTGTAACTTGTCAGCAACCCAAGCTGCGTGAGGGATGCCGGCAGTTGCAACACCACCGATAATGGTTGCTTCAGGGAATTCCTTGGCAATCAAGTTGGCTAAGTCGCTGGCAATCATGTCGCGTAATTCTGGGTAAGATACAGTCAAACGCAAGTCAGTGTAGATTGGTGAAAGCATCCCACTTGCATAGGTAAATGGTTTGTCAGGTGAGATAGTGATGATTTTTTCTTGGATAAGTTGAGAAATAATTTGATCTTTATGCATTTTAATTAAACTCCTTCTTGATTGCTTCATAAGCAGCTTCTGGATCACTGGCTAAAGTGATAGGGCGGCCAACAACGATGGCACTTGAACCCCATTCCTTAGCATCGGCTGGTGTTGCAACTCTTGATTGGTCATCCTTGGCGTTGCCCTTTGGACGAATGCCGGGAGTGACATATAAGAAATCGTCGCCGATTGCTTCGTGCAATTCTTTGACTTCAAGTGGTGAACAGATAACGCCGTCTGCACCGGCAGCTTTTGCCATCTTTGCCAGGCTGAGTACTTGTTTGTCCATTGGTAAAGAACAGTTTTGTTCGTGGGCTAAAACATCGTCTGAAATTGAAGTCAATTCAGTGACAGCCAAAAGCTTAGGTACGCTCTTGCCAGCGGGTGTGCCAGCGATTAAGCCGTCTTTAGCGGCCTTGATCATTTGACTGCCGCCAAGTGCGTGCACCGTAGTAAAGGTGATGCCGAGTTTTGCCAAAGCCTTAGCACCGTTATAAACAGTGTTTGGAATGTCATGCATCTTAAGGTCTAAGAAGATCTTGTAGCCTTGATCGGTTAATTTTTTAACTACATCAATGCCGGCATTATAGAACAATTCCATGCCAACTTTGATAAAAACATTTTCCGGTTTGCCTAGTTTTGACAAAATTTCGTGTAATTTTTCTTCATTGTCCAAATCGAGGGCAACGATAACAGGTCTAGTCATTTTTCCTCCACAAAAAAAGTCTATACGTGGCGCAGAGAGACACCAGGTATAGACTTTCCCCAGATAATTTAAGTCAATATTTTGAACTTGCGGTCTCTCTGTACCGTTTAAAGTTTGATCAAAACGAAGTTTAACACCATCGAAAATAAAATACAAATAAAATTTTAGACTTTTAAAAATCAAAAAAGGCGTGTACAATCTGTTCTAAAAAATAAGCGAATGTCCGTGAGCATTCATTTTTGGAGGAAAATTATGACAAATACACGCGTAAAGTTACCAGGATTAGATTTGAAGAACCCGGTGATGCCAGCAAGTGGTACCTTTGGTTTTGGCGATGTGCCAGCAGCTAAGAAGTTCGATTTGAATGACTTAGGTGCAATGGTAATTAAGACAACCACGCCACACGCAACAACAGGTAATCCGCAACCTCAGATCGCTGTTTTAGACGATGGGGTACTTAACTCAGTGGGTTTAACTAATCCTGGTGTTGACGCAGTAATTAGTGAAAAATTAACACCGCTTAGAAAGCAATATCCAGACTTGCCAATTATGGCTAGTGTGGGTGGCGACAGTGAAGATGACTATGTTGAAGTTGCAAAGAAGTTATCTGTTTCAGGATTAGTCAACGCACTAGAGATCAACGTTTCTTGCCCTAACGTTGATCGCGGCGGCATGAGTTTTGGTGTGCATCCCGACGTAGTTGAAGAATTAACCAAAAAAATCAAAAACGTGGTTAACGTTCCAATCTACGTCAAATTAACGCCAAACGTAACTGATGTCGTTACTATCGCAAAAGCTGCCGAAAAGGGCGGTGCAGATGGTATTTCCATGATCAACACTTTGCTTGGCATGGAAATCAATGTGAAAACTAGAAAGCCAGTCCTTGGTCACAACATTGGCGGTTTGTCAGGTGAAGCTGTGAGACCGGTTGCTATTCGCATGATTGCGCATGTTCACCAAGCAGTCGATTTACCAATCATTGGTATGGGTGGAATTAGCTCAGCTGAAGACGTCGTTAAATTCATGCTTGCCGGTGCAAGTGCCGTAGCAGTAGGTACTGCACACTTCCACGACAGCATCGCATCCAAGCATATCGCTGATAGTTTACCTGCAGAACTTGAAGAATTAGGCGTCGATGATATCAATGATTTAGTTGGACAAGTTAAACTTAATTAATCCCTTGACAAACGCTGTCATTTACAGTAACTTTAAAGCAATGAATGTCCTTTAAAATTAGTCCCGTGAGGCTAGCAAGGCAGGCTTAAATTAAGTTTCGACTTTACAGAAAGCTCCTAGTCTCAGAGAAGAATGGGAGCTTTTTTAATGGGCAAAAATTAGGAGGCTATTAAATTGGCAAAAGAAATTTGGGATGCACTTGCAATGAAGCGTGCGCTTACGCGTATTACGTACGAAATCATCGAACAAAATAAGGGTACCGATGATCTAGTATTAGTTGGAATTAAGACGCGAGGCGTTTACTTGGCTAATCGCATCCATGACAGAATTCAAAAACTTGAAGGTGTTGATGTTCCAGTTGGTCAACTTGACATCACCCTTTACCGTGATGATCGTCATGATGCATCCTTAAAGCAAGATCCAGTTGTTAACTCTGATCAAGTTGGTGTTAACATCGATGACAAGCACGTTGTCTTGATCGACGATGTTATTTACACTGGTAGAACAATTAGAGCTGCGATGGATGCTTTGATGCACGTTGGTCGACCAAGTTCGATCAGAGTGGCAGTTTTGGTTGACCGTGGTCACCGTGAATTGCCAATCCGTGTCGACTTTGTTGGTAAAAACATTCCAACTTCTGCCGACGAACAAGTCGCTGTTAATGTAGTTGAAAAGGACGGCAAAGATTCAGTTGAATTGAAGGGTTTGCCAAAATAAAAAATAGAAAAAGTAAATAATTCAACCATTTAATTGACTCCAGAGAGGGCCAGAAGGGTTGCTTAGTTTTTCGTATACAAAAGTGCGAAGAAAAAGCCTGGAGCAATTAAATGCTTCAGGCTTTTTTGATAGAAAGAATAGAAAATGGAAAATTTAAATCTTTTCAGTTTACCACATTTTGTTAGTGTTGAAAATTTGCATGTCGATGAAGTTGAAGCTTTAATCAAACGAGCTGAATACTTCAAAAAGGGCGGCGCAACACCTCGCTTAACTAAGCCGGTTTACGTAACCAACATGTTTTTCGAAGACTCAAGCAGAACGCATACGAGTTTTGAAATGGCTGAAAGAAAATTGGGCTTAACAGTTATCCCATTTGATCCAGCTCACTCATCTGTTAACAAAGGTGAAACTTTATACGACACTTCATTAATCATGAACGCTTTGGGCGTCGATCTTGAAGTGATCCGCCACTCACAAAATGAATACTACGACGATTTGATCAACTTGAAAGAACACCAACACTTAAACATCGGTGTGATCAACGCAGGTGATGGCAGTGGCCAACACCCAAGTCAATGTATGCTCGACATGATGACTATTCACGAACACTTCGGCCACTTTAAGGGCTTGAAGGTAGCCATCGTCGGCGACATCACTAACTCAAGAGTAGCTAAGAGTAACATGGAACTTCTTACTAGATTAGGTGCAGAAGTTTACTTCTCAGGTCCAAGCTACTGGTACGACAAAAAATTTGATAAATACGGCAAGTATGAAGAATTAGATAAATTAATCCCTGACATGGATGTCATGATGCTTTTAAGAGTACAACATGAACGTCACGCAGGTGATCCTAATGAAAAGAAATTTGATGCTAAAGCTTACCATGAAAAATACGGCATCAACCATAAACGCTACAACGAATTAAAGCCTGACACAATCATCATGCATCCAGGTCCAATCAACCACGACGTTGAACTTAGCGGTGACTTGGTAGAAAGCGACAAGTGCATGTTTGTCCGTCAAATGCAAAATGGTGTATTTATGAGAATGGCCATGATTGAAGCAGTATTACGCGGAAGAAGGCTCGGAGGTCTCGAATAATGACAACAGTAATTAAGAACGGTACCGTTTATCAAAATGGTCACTTAGTTAAAGCAGACGTTTTAATTGAAAATGACAAAATCAAGGCAATCGGTACTGATTTAACAGGCGATAAAGTAATTGATACCAAAGGCAAGTTGGTCAGCCCAGGTTTAGTTGATGTCCACGTTCACTACCGTGATCCTGGTCAAACATATAAGGAAGATATTAGAACAGGCAGTGAAGCAGCTGCTCGTGGCGGCTTTACCACAGTAGGTGCTATGCCTAACGTAACTCCTGTGCCTAACACTCCAGAATTAATGGAGAAAATGGTTGAGGAAAACAAGGAAAAAGGCGTAGTTCACATTTTCCAATATGGTCCAATCACCAATGATGAGACAACCGATGTCATTCCTGACTATGCAGCCTTGAAAAAAGCTGGTGCCTTTGCTTTGAGTAACGATGGCCACGGTGTACAAACAGCTCAAACCATGTACTTGGCTATGCAAAAAGCTAAGGAAAATAACTTGATCGTTGCGACCCACGCACAAGACGATTCACTCTTTAACCACGGTACCGTTAACGCAGGTAAGACTGCAGAAAGATTGAACTTACCACCTGTTACTGACCTTGCTGAAACCACGCAAATTGCTCGTGACTTGCTCTTGGCTCAAAAGACTGGCGTTCACTACCATATCTGCCACGTTTCAACTAAGACTAGCGTTGAACTTGTCCGCATGGCAAAGGCTCGCGGAATCAATGTTACTTGTGAAGTTGCTCCTCACCACATTCTTTTAACTGGTGACGATATTCCAAAAGACAACGGCTACTTCAAGATGAACCCACCACTAAGAACTAAGGAAGATCAAGCAGCACTTTTAGTAGGACTTCTTGATGGCACAATTGATCTGATTGCTACTGATCATGCGCCTCATGCTAAGAAAGAAAAGCAAGGCGGAATGAAAGGTGCGGCTTTTGGTATCACAGGTAGTGAAACTGCTTTCAGTACGCTATATACTAAGTTTGTAAAAAACGAAAAGGTCTTTACTCTCGAACAATTATTGTCATGGCTTAGCGATAGACCAGCTAAGACCTTTGGTCTTAAAGACGCCGGCGTTCTTGAACCAGGCAAGCCAGCTGATATCGCAATCTTTGATTTGGAACATGAAAAAGAAATCAAGGAAGCAGACTTCAAGTCTAAGGGAGTTAACACTCCATTTACTGGTCATAAGGTTTATGGCTCAACTGTGATGACAATGGTTGATGGTAAGGTTGTATACCAGGAAGGAGCAGAGTAAATGTCAATGCGCTATTTAATTTTAGAAGACGGCAGTGTTTATGCCGGTGAAGGCTTTGGCGCCGATCGTGAAACAACCGGTGAAGTTGTATTCACAACAGGGATGACCGGCTATCAAGAAGCAATTACTGATCAAAGTTATGCAGACCAAATTTTGGTTTTCACTAACCCATTGATCGGCAACTACGGTATTACCTTAGCCGACTATGAATCACTTGAACCAAAGAGCAAGGGTGTGATTTGCCACCAAGTAGCACGTTACCCAGATAACTGGAGAATGCAAACTACTTTGCCTAAATTCTTAGAGCACTTGGATATCCCAGGTATTCAAGGCATCGATACACGTGCTTTAGTTAAAAAGCTCCGTGTTCACGGTACTTTAAGAGGTAAGATTGTAGATTCTAAGGAAGATGCAGAAAAGATCACCAAGATTTTACAAACTGAAAATGTAACTCAAGGCATAATCAGCCGCGTATCAACTAAGAGTCCATATCCGGTTCCAGGTTCAAAGCGCAACATCGTAGTGATCGACTTTGGTATCAAGCACAGTATTTTACGTGAACTTGCCGAACGTGACTGTAACTGTATCGTCTTGCCATATACTGCAACTGCTGAAGAAGTCTTAAACCTTCATCCAGATGGTGTTCTTCTTTCAAACGGCCCTGGTGACCCAGAAGAAATGGCCGCAAATGGTGCTACAAACATGGTTCGTGAAGTAGAAAAATATGTGCCATTGATGGGTATTTGTATGGGACACCAAGTCTTTGCTTTAGCCAACGGCGCTAATACCTACAAGATGAAGTTCGGTCACCGTGGTTTCAACCATCCAGTTCGTGAAATTGCTACGGGCAACATCGGCTTTACTTCACAAAACCACGGCTATGCTGTAGATGCTGACTCAGTTGATAAAGACAACTTAATGATTACTCACGTTGAAGTAAACGACGGTACTGTTGAAGGTCTTCGCCACAAAAAGTATCCAGCATTTTCAGTACAGTTCCACCCAGATGCAACTCCAGGACCACACGATGAGGTTTCACTATTTGATGACTTTATGTCAATGATTGACCAAAGAAAGGAAGAAGAGCGTCATGCCTAAGAGAAAAGATATTCATAAGATTATGGTGATTGGTTCTGGTCCAATTATTATTGGTCAGGCCGCAGAATTCGACTATTCTGGTACTCAGGCTTGTTTGGCTCTTCGCGAAGAAGGTTACGAAGTTGTTTTGGTTAACTCCAACCCAGCAACTATCATGACTGATACGACAATCGCTGACAAAGTCTACATTGAACCTTTGACTGTTGAATCAATTTCAAGAATCATTCGTCAAGAATACCCAGATGCTATTTTGCCAACCTTGGGTGGTCAAGTAGGTTTAAATATGGCATTGGCTCTTGCAAAAACTGGTATCTTGGATGAACTTCACATTGAACTTTTGGGTACTAAGCTTGATTCAATTGAACAAGCTGAAGACCGTGAGAAGTTCAAGGAATTATGTAAGAAGTTAGGCGAACCTGTGCCACCATCAAAGACTGTTAATACAGTTAAAGATGCTTTGGCATTTGGTGACGAAATCGGCTACCCAATCATTGTACGTCCTGCCTTCACAATGGGTGGTACTGGTGGTGGTATTTGTCACAACCGTGAAGAATTAGCTGAAATTGCAAAGAACGGTTTGGAACTTTCACCAGTAACTGAATGTTTGATTGAAAAATCCATTGCTGGTTACAAGGAAATCGAATTTGAAGTAATGCGTGACCACGATGACAATGCGATGATCGTCTGCTGTATGGAAAACTTCGATCCAGTTGGTATTCACACCGGTGACTCAATTGTCTTCTCACCAAGTCAAACCTTGTCAGACAAGGAATACCAAATGCTTCGTGATTGTTCACTCCGTTTGATTCGTGCGCTTAAGATTGAAGGGGGATGTAACGTACAGCTTGCCCTTGATCCTAACAGCTTTAACTATGACGTTATCGAAGTTAATCCAAGAGTTTCTAGATCAAGCGCCTTGGCTTCAAAGGCTACTGGTTATCCAATTGCTAAGATGGCTGCCAAGATTGCCGTTGGTATGACTTTGGACGAAATCAAGAACCCTGTAACTGGTACTACTTATGCCGAATTTGAACCAGCTCTTGATTACGTTGTCTGCAAGATCCCTCGCTGGCCATTCGATAAGTTCCCTAAGGCTGACAGAGTTTTAGGTACTCAAATGAAGGCTACCGGTGAAGTTATGGCCATCGGTAGAACCGCAGAAGAAGCTATGCAAAAGGCTGTTAGATCTCTTGAAATCGATGAAAAGGATCTTTACTCTGAAGAAGCTCATGTAGCTAGTGATGATAAGCTTGAACAAAAACTAGTAAAAGCACAAGACGACCGTTTATTCTACTTAGCTGAAGCATTCAGACGTGGCTATACATTGGAAGATGTGCATGAATTAACTAAGATTAACTTCTACTTCTTGGATATCGTAAAGCACATGGTCGAAATGGAAAAGACTTTGCAAGAAAACAAAGACGATGTAGATACACTGCGCCTTGCTAAGAAATACGGCTTCAGCGATCCAACCATTGCCAACTTGTGGGGCGAAACCGCAGATGATGTAAGAAACTTCAGAAAAGCTAACGGCATCATTCCAGTCTACAAGATGGTTGATACCTGTGCCGCAGAATTTGAATCAAAGACCCCATACTTCTACTCAACTTATGATGCAGAAAACGAATCACATAAGTCAGGTAAGAAATCAGTTGTCGTAATTGGTTCAGGCCCAATCAGAATCGGTCAAGGTGTAGAATTTGACTACGCAACTGTTCACTGTGTTAAGGCTTTACAAAAGATGGGTTATGAAGCTATTGTTATTAACTCAAACCCTGAAACTGTTTCAACTGACTTCTCAGTCTCTGACAAGCTTTACTTTGAACCATTGACTCTTGAAGATGTTTTGAACGTCTGTGACTTGGAAAAGCCAGTAGGTACAATCGTTCAATTCGGTGGTCAAACTTCAATCAACTTGGCAGCTGGTCTTGAAAAGCATGGCGTTAAGATCTTGGGTACCGAGGTTAAGGACGTTAACCGTGCAGAAGACCGTGAGTTATTCGATGAAATCATCAAGGACTTGAAGCTTAACCAACCAAAGGGTTTAACTGCAACTACTCACGAAGGCGTTATCGAAGCTGCAGAAAAATTAGGCTACCCAGTTTTGGTTCGTCCAAGTTATGTCTTGGGTGGTAAGGCAATGGAAATTGTCTACAGCAAGGATGAACTTGAAGAATACTTGCAAGACCACGTAGATATTGCGGCTGATCACCCGATCTTGGTCGATGACTACTTGGATGGTCGTGAATGTGATGTTGATGCGATCTGTGACGGTAAGGATGTGCTTTTACCAGGTATTATGGAACACATCGAACACGCTGGTGTTCACTCAGGTGACTCAATGGCAGTTTACCCACCACAAACCTTCACTGAAGAAGTTAAGGAAAAGATTACCGACGTAACTAGAAAATTGGCTTTGACTCTGAACTGTAAGGGAATTATGAACATCCAGTTTATTGTGCGCGATGGGGATGTCTATGTAATTGAGGTAAATCCGCGAGCAAGTAGAACTGTTCCATTCTTGAGTAAGATTACTGGTATTGAAATGGCTCAAGTTGCTACGCGTGTAATTATGGGTGAAACCTTGGCTGAACAAGGCTACAGTGATGGCTTGGCACCAGAACCTGATATGATCTCAGTTAAGGCACCAGTCTTCAGCTTTAGTAAGTTAGCTGATGTTGACTCATACCTTGGACCAGAAATGAAATCAACTGGTGAAGTAATGGGTAGTGATCATACTTTTGCCAAGGCATTATACAAGGCATTTGCGGGTGCTAAGATGCAACTACCTGAGAATGGCAATGTTCTTCTTACTATTGAAGATAGAGATAAAGAAAAGATTTTGCCAATTGCGAAGCGCTTTGCACGAATTGGTTACAGAATCTTTGCAACTAAGGGTACAGCCAACTTCCTTAAAAAGAATGACTTGCACGTAGAACTCGTGACGAAAGTACATGATGATGAGCATGCTGACGATAACATCCTGAACGAATTACGCGATGGTCAAATTGATTTAGTGATCAATACGATGGGACATGATATTGAAAAGAATTCAGATGGCTTCATTATTAGACAAATGGCAATCCAACAAAACGTTCCGTTATTAACAGCTTTGGACACTGCGGATGCCTTGCTTAAATCGCTAGAAAATATATCATTTGCGACTAAGAGTTTGGATTAAAGGTAAATAAGAAGTAAAAAAGATGATCGAAAGATCATCTTTTTTAACTCGCACTTGTTTTTCGTTTGCAACGTATCCGCTTTCATTGATACAATGCTCCTTGTAACTTTTTTACAAATATAGGGGAGAAAAATAATGAGTTATTTATTTCTATTCATTCCAGCAATCGGCTGGGGACTTATGCCGATGTTCGTTGCTGGGGTCAAGAAGAGTAACATTTACCACCAAATTTTAGGTACTGTGCTCGGTGCATTTATCTTTGGTGCTGTAATGACTCTCATTAAACGTCCAACTTTTGATGGCACTACATTTATGTTAGCAATGCTTGCTGGAGCTGCCTGGGTAATTGGTCAGGTCGGACAGTATTACAGTTATTCTAAAGTTGGTGTTTCTGAAACAATGCCAATTTCAACCGGTTTGCAATTAATTGGTGTACCACTTGTCGGAGTATTAATCTTCGGTGAATGGGCAAGTACTCAATCTAAGATCTTTGGTTTCTTAGGTATTTTGGCCTTGATCATCGGTGTTGCATGTACTTCATTGACTGATAAGGGTACTGCCGAAGGTGGCAAGAAGAACCAAACAACTACTATGATTGTTTTGGTTTTGACTACTTTGGGTTACATCACATCAAGCTCAATTCCTAAGGCTTTGAAGGGTGATAACACCATGATTTTCTTTGGTGAAACCATTGGTATGTTGATCGCCACTGTGATTTACTTACTTGCAACCAAGAAAATTGATGTTGTTAAGGAAAAGGAAAGCTACCAAGTTATTCCTGCAGGTTTGATTTATGCCGTAGCTGCACTTGCATATATCGTTTCAGTAAAGATGAACGGTGTTAACTTAGCTTTCGTTATGTCACAACTTTGCGTGGTTATTTCAACTCTTGGTGGTATTATCTTCTTACATGAACAAAAGACCAAGAAGGGTTACATCTATACTGCAATTGGTTTGGTATTAATTGTAGCTGGTGCTGTCTTAACTTCAGTATTTTAACAAATTGGCAACAGATGTCTAATTTAGATATCTGTTGCTTTTTTTATCTACTTAGTAAGCAAATGAATTAAAATAGTAAGAAACAAGAAAAGTAAAAGTTAGGAGCCTCTTCTATGAATGACAACGTTGTATATGTAATCTGTGCACGGCGATATGCTAAAAATGGTGAAGTAATTGAACAAAACGTCCATGTTTATAGTTCATATCAAAATGTGATTGCCGCCTTTAAGCCATTTTTAGATATGCCAAATAAAGAAGTACATATGAATGGCAAAGATGAAATGCTGCAAGTAAGAATCTATGATCCTGCTAATGAATTTTTGACTAGATATCGTTTCGATATCTATGAAAAGAAAATCGATAATTTCTTTCCAGGAGGAACGGAACATGTTTAATAAAGAAGAAGCGTTAAAAAAGTTAAGCGAAGAAGAATACAACGTTACCCAAAAAGCTGCGACCGAGTACCCTTTTACAGGAAAATATGATAATTTTTATGACAAAGGAATCTACGTTGATGTGGTGTCCGGTGAGCCACTTTTTTCTAGTGAAGATAAATATGATGCAGGGTGCGGCTGGCCCAGCTTTACTAAACCGATTAAGAAATTGGCATATCATCGCGATCAATCTCATGGCATGGAACGAACAGAAGTGAAAAGCCCTGAAGCTGATTCACATTTGGGCCATGTCTTTACCGATGGACCAGTTGACAAAGGCGGATTGCGATACTGCATTAATTCGGCTGCGTTAAAATTTATTCCGTATGATAAGCTTGATCAGGCTGGATACGGAGAATATAAAAAAATATTTAAATAATAAAAAAGACAGGTATTCCAATACGAATATCTGTCTCTTTATTTACTATTAATTATTTTTCGTAAAACTTAATCTCGGTATTAGCTAAATCAATTGTGTAGGTCTCATCTTCAAGTGGACGCTTAGTCATGCCCTGATCAGTTGAGTAGATGATTAAAGCAAGTTTGCTACCGGATGGGATAGTGTAGTAGGTAGGTTGAAGCAAGAAGTCTAAGTCATAAAACTTATCGGCATCGATTGCTTCAGGTTTCTTCATATCCTTAAAGTTTTGTAAATTCATGTGAGCCTTAGTGATTAACTTAGCCTTGGTCTTTTTATCTGGAACAAATTCTTGCAAGGTATCAGTACCAAAACGGTAGCCTAATTCTTGTCCGCCGCGCATTAAGAACCTAGGAGTAGCAGTTAATCGTTGTCTTTCACCAAGTTCAACTAAAGCAACGGAAATTTCACCCTTTGGAAGGCTACCAGAGACTCTTACTTTGACTTCTGGGCGACCCACGATCGTAGTAGGATGAATAAATTCATCTGTTTCAAAACGTAGGCTTGGTTTAGCCCATTTTTCATCGCCACAGATAAACTTGTATTGCCAGTCGCTTTCTGAGATGCCAGATTTCTTAAATTCAGTGCCACCAACATCGGTGAAGCTCATCTTTGCCTTGCCGTTACCATCTTGGTAAAGTTCATGGTCATCTGTTGGATAGTAGATCTTTTCTTGACCTAATTCATCGCTCCAGTCTTTTTCTTCATGCCACTTATCAGCTTGCAGGTTATCTTGAATCATGACTGTTGGCCATTGATTGTAGGCATTGTTTTCAAGACCGAGCAACTCATGAACAAACCAAAGATTCATTAAATCTGTGAAGTCGATTGAGACAAAATTGTTCATGTTGTAGTGTGGGCCTTGGTGCAAGAAGAGATGATGCTTCATTGGCATCTTGGATACTAGTTGCCAGATCTTGTAAACGTTCTTTGGCTTAACGTTCCAGTCGTTTAAACCGTGAACTGAGATCCAGGAACATTTGATGCCATCAGCGTGGTGGCGGTAGTTTCTAGCTTCCCAGAAGTCAGAGTATTGACCAGTTTCACGGTCTTCTTTTTCAAGTAATTCCTTTTGCATCTTGTCGTATTCAGGCTTGATCTTAAGGTATGAACCAGCATCCCATAAGTTTGACTGACAGGTTTCAGCAAGTAAATCTAAATCTTCACCTTGGCAAGCCTCAGGAGCAATAACCAAACCGTGTTCACGGTAGTAGTCGTACCATGATGAAATAGCAGCTTCAGAAACAACAGTCTTCAGACCCTTGACGCCAGTAGTTGCAATAGCGATTTGCAAAGTACCCAAGTATGAACGACCAGTCATCCCGATGTTGCCGTTGCACCAGTCAGCCTTAGTTTGAACAGTTCTAGTTCTGTCAGTGTAGGCAATACGATCGCCATGCAGCCATTCGATAACTGCAGCAGCTGATTCAGTTTCTTCAGGTGCACCGGTGATGCGGACACCGTCACTGCCGCGCGTACCGATGGCACCAGCAAAGACGCTAGCAAAACCACGAGCAAGCATATATTCGTTTAATGGGTAAGATGACTTGTGAACTGCTTCTTCAGTTGCTGGGTGGCTTGAACCATCTGGCTTTTCTGCCTTAACGATTGGTGAGTGAACGTATTGTGGGTCATCCCAAGTGGTAGAATCAGAAAGATTTTCGTCAACATTGTGGTTACGCTTTTCGTTGGCAATGATTCCGCCAAAGTATGGGGATGCGGTGTAAAGTGCGGGTACTTTTAATCCCTTATTGGTTTCTGCAGGACGGAAAACAGTAACTTGGATTAAATCGCTCTTACCGTCATG
This sequence comes from Lactobacillus sp. UMNPBX4, assembly GCF_002554115.1. Classification (NCBI taxonomy): domain Bacteria; kingdom Bacillati; phylum Bacillota; class Bacilli; order Lactobacillales; family Lactobacillaceae; genus Lactobacillus; species Lactobacillus sp. UMNPBX4. The sequence goes on along the minus strand of NZ_PCZF01000025.1, from coordinate 3,136 downwards.
ATCAGTGTCAAGATCAGTTTCGACATAAACGACTTCGCGGATGACTTTGTTTGTGTCAAAAACAGGGATAGATTTGCCATTGAAGAATTTGAACTTGTTTTGACCCCAGAACTGAGTGAAGTAGCCCTTGCCTGCCATTACATCAAGCAAGATTTGTCCGTTCTTAGCACGAGTATTGAGCAAGCGGTAGAAAGCAGAAATTAACTTTTGATTATCGCTAATGTCTTGCATAAATGGCAAAGCGTTTCTTTGCATAAAACCAGTTGAATCGGCAAATTCATAGTCGTAGTGAACGTGGTAGCCGAGGAGTTGCAAAGCTACATTATAGAATTGTTCGGTGCCGATTTCTGTTGGCTTTTCTTTAAGAAAATCAGCCAAGGTCTGGTGATCGGAAACTGCAAATTCAGCAAGTTTGGCATTTTTAGCAGCGTCGGTTTTAGCTTCAGCGATCGCATTTTTAACTAATTTGGCTAAAAGACTACTGAAGTCCCAGTCTTGATAATTTTTTGGTAAGAAGTTGATATCGATTAATTCTTTAACTTGTTGTTGAAAATCAGTTTCAACATAAGCGTATTGGTTATATTTCATATTTTTCTCCTTTGTCAGTATTATTACCTTATAGTTTACCCGTTTGAAGTGAGAGAACCAATAAAAAATGAAATCAATAAAGAAATATTTTAAGTAAAGTAAAAATAGTCCATAATATAAGTAATTAGATTTTATTGATATAAGGATATTTTTATGGGACTGTTCGATTTATTTAGTAAAAAACAAAAGAATGCTAATCAATCATTTTTGGCTGAGCAGCGCGGACAACAAGCAATTGCAAAAATTAATAAATTAGCTTTGCCTGAGCGCTTGAAAAAGCAAATGATCGATGCTGGGGTATTCGATATTTGGTTTAACGATGAGGATTTAGCACCGCTGGCTACAGCTATTAAAGATGAAGAAATAATTCAATATGCAGCGATTGGCATTAATGAGCATAGTGAAAATGTAATGCTTGTTTGCAGCAATCGTAATTTGATTATATTGAAGAAAAAACGTAGCAATGAACCTCAGATTATTGATTTAAAGCAGGTTAAAAGTGTCATCTTAAAGAATCAGCTTATGTATGGTGAATTATCTTTAATTGTTGGTAATCGGAGCTTAGATATTAATTCAATTAATAAAGTTCCCGCTGAGATTTTGGCCGATAATATTAAAAAGTGGTTCAAAATTGCTCAGGGTGAAGATGATGATTTTGATCAGCAGCTTGAGCAAATCAAAAAATTGAAAGAATTGCTGGATCAAGGGATTTTAACAGAAGAAGAATTTCAAGCTAAAAAGAAGCAAATTCTGAAAATATAATTTTTAACAATGTCTTTTTCTTGATTATGAAGTTAGACCGTGTATAATATTTGTCTAATTATATTTAAGGAAGGACATGGTTTTATGAAGCTTATTAAAGTGAAAATCCTAACAGTCTTGTGTGGTTTGCTAACCTTAAACGGCTTAGCCATGTTGTTTTCAGGACTGATTATTCAAATGAACGAAGCAGCAGATTTTAACGCTGCACATGAATTAGTTGTAGCTAATTCCACTAATGCGATTATCTTTTTAGGTGTTGTGATGGTCCTTGGCTTTGGAGTATTGTTTTTCAATAACTGGGCCAAGATGAAGAATAAACATAGTAAATGTGTAAAATTGATTTAATGTAAAGAAACCCCTACAAGATTTCATAGAGTCTTGTAGGGGTTATTTTTTATAACCAAGTTTGTTTAAATATATCATCTTTAAAGCCGCAGGTTAAATGTTGCTCATCTACGACAAGAGGGCGCTTAATTAACTTGCCATCTTGTGACATCATTTCTGCTGCTTCTTCAATGGTCATCGTTGGTACTTTTTCTTTTAAATTGTCCGCACGATAACGTTGACCGTGTGTATTAAAGAAGTATTTCAAACCGCGATCTTGATACTTAGTCATCCATTTAAGCAAATCGTCTTTTTTAGGCGGCTCTGCAACTAAATCTTGAAATTCATACTGAACATGATGGTCGTCCATCCATTTGCGTGCTTTTCTAGAAGTGGAGCAACGTTTATAACCGTAAAATTTAATCATAAATTACCTCATTTACTCATGTGTTGTCTGAAAAATTCGATTTCTTCATCGTTAGCGATATCTGCGATTCTGTCTTTTTGGTTAACGAAAAAGACGTGACCACGAGGATTATCTTCATCACCATAAGATTTACAAATAGCATGAACGCCGCGACCAAGCAAAAAGCCGAAAAGTGTAAATTGCATGTCGTGTAAAAAGTCGTTATTGGCAGTAATTAAAAACGTAGGCAAGAAATTGTGGTCAATGTATTTTTCTACATCCAACTGTTCATGATATTTATTAACTGCATTCTTAGTAAAGTAAAGACTTTCCACGCCTGCAAGGCTGTCTGGCGTTAAGACGAAGGATGCGGCACAGTTTAAGCCAACTGCTCTAAATTTTAAGTTAAGTGGCTTATATGAGAATAATTTAGCATAATCTGGATTGGCCAAAATGGTAACGTATTGCGCTGCCATTTGACCGCCTGCACTGTCACCAATAATGAAGACATTATTTCTGTCTAAGCGATATTCTTCTGCATGATCATCGACCCAGTGCATGTAACGATCAACATCGTCTAATTCATCTGGAAATTCTGCATGTTCTGGGGCTAAACGGTAGTTAGGATTAATAAATGCAAATCCACGCTTAGTTAACCCCATGCCATAGTATTGGTAGGTTTCTTTGGTACCATAAACCCAACCGCCACCGTGGATATTAATAATGACAGGGAAGGGTGCACTTTCTTTTTTAGGAAGATAAACATCTAATGTATGCCATTTTTCGTCTGGACCGTAAGGTAAATTGTCGATTCTTTCAACTTCTGGGATGTCATGAGGCAGATCACTGTCACGATGATCATCGCTTTTCTTACAACCACTACGATACTCATGAAGGAAGTTTTTAATTTTATTTGTAAGTTCCATCTTTTTATTCTCTTTTCTAAAAACAAACGCTTTCACAATTAATTATACTCAAACTAAAAATAAAAAATAATTTTTCGTAAATTGCAATAATAAATTGAACACTTACGCTGTTTGATAGATTTTATCTAAT